>JAKECL010000115.1 GCA_030460725.1 Propionibacterium sp. | reverse complement strand
AGCCGGACACGGGAAGGGGGTCGGTCCTGGGCACGGGTGCCGGTGAAGGGGTGGTACCCGCCGCCCCTGTCGTGGTCTCGAAGTAGTCCCGCCATGACTGGTCGACGGAGGAGGGGTCTGCGCGGTACTGCGCGAGCATCTCCTCGATGTACCACTGGTCCGCCGGTGCCTCGTTGCGCTCGGTGTCCCCGCTGGTCGATCCGTCCACTGTCGTCGCTCCCGTTCCTCGCACCTGCCCCCGCCTGCCCGGGCGAAGGATTGCGTCCCAGCATATGACGAAAGTCCCTCCGATCTCTTGACGTGGAGATTCTTTTCGTGTCCTTGCCCCGGGTGTTGCCACGCCGTGGGGAGGTGTCGGTCCTGGGACGTGCGGGGGTGTCGACGTGCCGGGACCTGAGCTGTGTCACACGGGCTGTCCGGCGCACCTGCGGTCCAACTAGGATGTGTGCATCATGGACAGTGACAGTTGTGGCCGAGCTTTTCCTGGTCCCCTCAGGACACCCCACCGCAGTGGATGCGGGGACAGGTCCGCATGATCCTCGACATCCTCATGCTCCTGCTGGGCGTCCTCCTCACGGCAGGGACCTTCATCTTCGTGTCCTCGGAGTTCTCCCTGGTGGCGGTCGACCAGGCCTCGGTGGAGAGGCGTGCCGTCCAGGGGGACAAGCGCGCCGCGCAGGTCCTGCGGGCCACCAAGGAGCTCTCGACCCAGCTCTCGGGTGCCCAGGTGGGGATCACCCTCACGACGATCCTGCTGGGCTACACGACCCAGACGACGATCGCGGACCTGCTCACCGGTCTCTTCCACAACGTCGGGGTGGCGCAGGCCCTGGCCACGACCATCGCCGTGGTCGTGGCTGCGGTCTTCATCAACGCCTTCTCCATGCTCTTCGGTGAGCTGGTGCCCAAGAACCTCGCACTCGCGCATCCGCTGAAGACCGCCGGAATGGTCGTCCCCTTCCAGATGATCTTCACCACCGTCTTCCGTCCCCTCATCGTGGTCCTCAACGGGGCGGCGAACTGGGTTCTGCACCGCATGGGGATCGAACCGCAGGAGGAGATCTCCTCCGCCCGCTCGGCCTCGGAGCTGGCGGCGCTGGTGCGTCACAGCGCGGAGGAGGGGACACTGGACACCTCCACCGCCAGCCTCTTCACCAAGTCCATCCGCATTGCGGAACTCGCCGCCGTGGACGTCATGACCGACCGCGGGCTGGTCCGCTTCCTCGAGCAGGATGCCGTGGCCGCAGACGTGGTGGCCCTGGCTCGCGAGACCGGGCACTCACGCTTCCCCGTCATCGGCGACGACAATGACGACGTGGTGGGACTGGTCTCCCTGCGCCGGGCCGTGGCCGTGCCGTGGGAGAGGCGCGGTGAGGTCTCGGTGATGTCATCGTCACTGATGGCTCCCGCGCCTCGCGTGCCAGAGACCGTCGAACTGGCTCCCCTGCTGGTCCAGTTGCGTGACGAGGGTCTCCAGATGGCCGTCGTCGTCGACGAGTACGGTGGCGTCGCCGGCATCGTGACGCTGGAGGACGTGGTGGAGGAGATCGTCGGTGAGGTCTCCGACGAGCACGACCACCGTCGCCTCGGCATCCGCTCCCAGCCCGACGGATCCTTCCTGGTACCGGGACGCCTGCGGCCCGATGAGCTGTCGGAGCGCACGGGCATCGTGGTCCCCGACGACGGGCCCTACGAGACCCTGGCGGGGCTGGTCATGACCGAGCTCGGGCGTGTCCCCCAGGTGGGGGACCGGGTCGAGGTCGGCGGGGTGAACCTGACGGTCTCCCAGATGCAGGGGCGGCGCGTCATCCAGGTGTCCGTCATGCCTGCCCCTCCCGTCCACCACGAGGAGGTGACACTGTGAGCCCGTTGGTCGGCGTGTTGGTGACCGTCTTCCTCCTGGGGGTGAACGCCTTCTTCGTCACGGGCGAGTTCGCCACGACCTCCTCCAGGCGGTCCCAGATCGAACCTCTCTACGAACAGGGCAGGCGTGGCTCCGCCAAGGCCATGTACGCCCTCCAGCACGTGTCCCTGATGCTGGCGATCTGCCAGCTGGGGATCACCGTGGCCTCCACCTCCCTGGGTGTCGTGGCCGAACCCGCCATCGCCCACCTGGTCGAGGGGCCCCTGGTCCACCTGGGTCTGCCTGCCGCGACCTCTCATGTGGTCGGCTTCACCGCGGCACTGGTCATCGTCCTCTTCCTGCACGTGGTCTTCGGTGAGATGGTGCCGAAGAACATCGCCATCGCGAATCCCCACCGGGCACTGCTGGTCCTGGCGCCCCCCCTGGTGGCCTTCGGCCACGTCCTGCGCCCCGTCATCGAGGCGATGGACCACGCGGCGAACTGGTTCCTCAAGGTCCGCGGCATCACCCCGCGCTCCGAGATCTCCGCGGCCTTCACCGCCGAGGAGGTCGCCTCCATCGTCGAGCTCTCCCAGCAGGAGGGGAAGATCCACGATGACCTGGGTCTGCTGACGGGGACCCTGGAGTTCTCCGAGGAGAACGCCGGCAATGCGATGGTGGCGTTGGAGGACCTTGTGGTGCTGCCCCATGACTGCACCCCTGCCATGGTGGAACGTGAGGTGGCACAGACCGGGTACTCCCGCTATCCGGTGGTCGGCGAGGACGGCGCGATCGTGGGCTACCTCCACCTCAAGGACGTCCTGTACGCCGATGGTGAGGAGCGTGACGAACCGGTCACCCCCTGGCGGATCCGGCGCATGGAGTCCGTGCGTGCCACCGATGAGGTGGAGGATGCGCTGCGGCACATGCAACGCACCGGCACCCACTGTGCGGAGGTGGTCGACGACCACGGGGACGTGCAGGGTGTGCTCTTCCTGGAGGACATCCTGGAGGAGCTGGTCGGGGAGGTGCGTGACTCCCTGCAGCGTGAGCAGGGTGTCTGAGGCACTGTGTCCAGCATCACTGTGAGCTGGTCCGATGGGGACTGGGGACCCACGCGCGGCAGGGCCCCCACGTTATAGGTTTGTGACCGTCGTGGTCGGTGGATGCCGACCCGGGACCGTCGAGGGGGAGACAGTTGGCGCGAGACGTGGTGAGTCCGTTCCCGAGTCGTCGGGAGATCCACGGGACGCAGGACCGCGATGTCTCCGCACAGGCGGCAACGGAGGACACCGAGCCACCCCGCCCCTGCCCCCTGCCCACGCGTCGCTCGCTGCACCACGCAGCACCCGCAGGCGCGTCGTCCTCGTCACCGCACACCTTCGCCCGGACAAACGCTGTCGATGCCGCGTCCCACACCCTCCCCTCGCCGCGCGCCACCCGGAGGTCAGCAGGTGAGCACACGGCCCCGGCACCGACCCGGGCCGTCCGCGGTCCTCGCGGCGTGGGACGCGCCTCGATGCTCGTGGCACTGGGTGCCATGACGGTGGCCGTCCCCGTCTCCGGTTTCGTCGGTCCCGATTCCTCCGTGGACCTGCCGGCCCGCGCACTGGGAGCCCCGACTGCAGGCTCCTCGTGGGCCGAGGGTGGCACCGCGATCCCCGTCGCGGACTCCGTGGGGGAGAGCGTCGCGGCGGCCTCACGCAGCCGTGTGCGTGCCCCGCTGGAGATCCAGAGGTGTCTCTCGGCGGGAACGGCCTCCGACGGCACCCGTCAGGTCGTGGAGTCCGCCTCCTCCCTGCTCTACCCGCTGACCAAGGGCTCCTTCGAACTGGCCTCGGGCTTCGGGATGCGGATCTCCCCGATCAGCGGGCAGGCGCTGCTCCACGCGGGCGTGGACATGGCCGCGCCGCTGGGCACCCCCATCCATTCCGTGGCCGACGGTGAGGTCGTCGAGGTGAGCTCGGACTACCGATCGGGCACGTTCGTGCGCATCAGGCACTCGGCCTCCGACGGCACGGTCTTCTACTCCGCCTACGCCCACCAGTACATGCAGGACATCCTGGTCAAGGTCGGGGACAGGGTGAGTGCCGGCCAGCAGATCGGAGCCGTGGGTTCCAACGGGTGGTCCACCGGTGCCCACCTGCACTTCGAGATCCACGACGCCTCAGACACCCCCATCGAGCCCGTCGCCTGGATGGAGGGGCACGGCGCCGCCTACATCGGGGAGGACTGCGCGTGATCCCCGTCGGTTCCCGGCACCACCCCCTGGTCCTCGCCCACCGTGGCGGAGGGGCGGAGGCGCCGGAGAACTCCCTGGAGGCGTTCGCCCACGCCCATGCCCTGGGGGTGCGCGACATCGAGACTGATGCCCACCTCACCGCCGACGGTCAGGTGGTCCTGATCCACGATCCTGTGGTGGATCGCGTGAGTGAGGGCAGTGGGAGGGTCCGCGATCTGACCTGGGCCGAGATCTGTGGACTGCAGATGCGCGGGGGTACCCGTGTCCCGCTGCTCGGGGAGGTCCTCGAGGCCTTTCCCGACATGGTCCTCAACATTGACGCCAAGGTGGAGGAGGTCGTCGACCCCCTGTTGGACGTCCTGGAGGAGCACGAGGCCCTCGACCGGGTCCTCATTGCCTCCTTCAGTGAGCGCCGGCTCTCCCGCGTGCGCAGTCGCACCGCAGGGGCGGTGGCGACCTCGCTGGGATCCACTGCCGTGGTGCGTCTGCTCCTGGCGGCACACAGCGCGACGGATCCGATGACCTGGCACGTGCCGGGACCCCGACAGGGGGTGCGCGCGGTCCAGGTGCCCGCCTCGTACGGTCCAGTCCCCGTGGTGACGCCACGCATGCTCGCCACCGCCCACCGCGCGGGTCTGGCCGTGCACGTGTGGACGGTGGACGAGGAGGCCGAGATGCTCCGCCTGCTGGACCTGGGAGTCGACGGGATCGTCACCGACCGCCCGTCCCTGCTGCGCGATCTCCTGCGCGCGCGGGGGCAGTGGAGGGAACCCACCACCTCGGACTGAGCGGCTCCCGGCCCGTTCATGCCTGCGCGGCGAGCTCCTCCTCGGCCTGTTCCAGACCCGACTTCGTCCCGAGTTCGATCTTGGGGAGGGCCAGGGAGATCAACGCCGCCACCACCAGCAGGGGTGAGAGCCACAGGAAGATCGGGGTGAGCGCGTTCACGTAGGAGTCGATGATCCCTGACCGCAGGACGTCAGGAAGGCCCAGCACCATGTGTGGGGTCAAGGATGCGGGGCTGAGACCGGAGGCCTGGGCCGCCTGGAGGGCGGCGCGGGTGGCCTCGTCGGTGGAGGAGGCAGCGGAGCCCAGGAAGGTCACGAGCTGGTCGGTGAGGCGTGAGGTGAACACGGCTCCGATCAGGGCCGCCCCCAGCGTCACACCGATCTCCCGGAAGAAGTTGTTCGAGGAGGTGGCGGTGCCCACGATTCTCTGGGGCACGGCGTTCTGGACCAGCAGGACGAGCAACTGGAAGAAGAGCCCGATCCCTGCTCCGAGCACGAAGGTGTAGCCACTGAGCAGGAACACCGAGGACTGCGCGTCCATGGTGGACATGAGCACCAGCGCACCGGCTGCGATGAGTGCCCCCACCGGCGGATAGGCACGGTAGTGGCCAGTACGCGAGACCAGGGCACCGGAGAGGGTGGAGGCCACCAGCATCCCGACGGTCATCGGGATGAGCATGAGACCGGAGGTGGTCGCGGACACGCCGTAGGCCATCTGCAGGTAGGTCGGAAGGTAGCCCATGACCCCGAAGAGTGCACCCATGGCGAGCATGCCCATGAGGGTGGTGACCACGAAGGTGCGGTTGGTGAAGAGCGTGAGGGGAATGATCGGCTCGCTCGCGCGCGACTCGACACGGGGGAGGAGGCCCCAGGAGACCAGGAGGACCAGCACCAGGGCGGCGCTCTGCCAGGACAGCCAGTCGAACTGGTGCCCGCCCCAGGTCGCCAGGAGCACGATGGCCACGGCCCCGACATCCAGCAGGGTCAGGCCCGCCCAGTCGACCCGTCCGTGGAACGTGTGGACGGGCAGCTTCATGGCCACCGCGATGGCGATCCACGCAGCGATCCCCAGGGGCAGGTTGATCCAGAACACCCAGTGCCATGACACGGAGTCCGTCAACCACCCACCGACCAGTGGGCCGAGGACGGAGGCGATGCCGAACATGGCGCCCATGGGGGCCATGTAGAGGGAGCGCACGCGAGCGGGGAGGAGGTCCGCGGTGATCGCCTGGGAGGAGATCATCAGCCCGCCACCGCCCAGGCCCTGCAGGAAGCGGAATGCGATGAAGGTCCCCATGGAGTCCGCGAAGCCTGAGAGGGCTGAGCCCGCCAGGAACAGGGCAATGGCGACCAGGAACGTCCGCTTGCGCCCCATGAGGTCACCGAGCTTGCCGTAGAGCGGCATGGAGACCGTGATCGCCAGGGTGTAGGCGGTGACGATCCATGACATGTGTTCGACCCCGCCGAGGTCCCCCACGATGGTGGGCATGGCTGTTCCGACGATCGTCTGGTCCAGTGCGGAGAGGAACATGACGATGATGAGGAAGCTGTAGATCAGCCAGAACCGGCGATCGGGGTGGAAGGCGACCTCGTCGGTGGACGTCGAGGCCGCGGTGGCGTGTGTGGACATGCTTCTCCTGCGGGGGGGGGACGGGGTCGGGGGATGGAGGCGGGTCAGGCGGA
>JAKECL010000114.1 GCA_030460725.1 Propionibacterium sp. | reverse complement strand
CGCAGCCGCCCACACCCCGCAGCCGGCCACATCCCGCACACGCTCCCGCCGCACCCGCCGAACTCGACTGCCCCGTAGGGGGAATGCGACGGGGCGGGCCCGCACATCTGCGGACCCGCCCCCCGACGCTGTCGGGACAGGATCAGAGACTGCCCTCGCCGACCTGGAGTCCCTTGCCGAAGCGGACGTCGCGGGCCGCAGCCAGACGGGCCGAGAGTCCGTAGATCTCGATGAATCCACGGGAGTGGGACTGGTCGAAGCTGTCCCCGGTCTCGTAGGTGGCCAGGTTGAAGTCGTAGAGGGAGGAGTCCGAGCGACGACCCGTCACCGTCGCGCGACCCCCGTGCAGGGTCATGCGGATGTCACCTGTGACGTACTCCTGGGTGTCCTCGATGAACGCATCCAGTGCCTTCTTCAACGGTGAGAACCACTGGGCGTCGTAGACCAGCTCACCCCAGCGCTCGTCGACGCGCTTCTTGTAGCGGGCCAGCTCGCGCTCAACGGTGACGTTCTCCAACTCCTTGTGGGCAGCGATCAGGGCGATGGCACCGGGTGCCTCGTAGATCTCGCGGGACTTGATGCCGACCAGTCGGTCCTCCACGACGTCGATGCGTCCGATCCCCTGGGCGCCGGCCCGACGGTTCATCTCCTGGATCGCCTGCAGCGGGGTGACGGCGCGCCCGTCGATGGAGGTCGGGATCCCCTTCTCGAAGTGGATGACGACCTCGTCGGGCAGCGGCGGGTAGGTCGGGTCGTCGGTGTAGTTGTAGACGTCCTTGGTCGGCGCGTTCCAGATGTCCTCCAGGAAGCCCGTCTCGATGGCGCGTCCCCACACGTTCTGGTCGATGGAGAAGGGGTTGTTCTTGGTCGTCTCGATGGGCAGGTGGTGCTTGTTCGCATAGTCGATGGCGACGTCCCTGGTCAGGGCGAGGTCACGCACGGGTGCGATCGTCTTGAGGTCGGGCGCCATGGACGTGATGGACACCTCGAAGCGGACCTGGTCATTGCCCTTGCCGGTGCATCCGTGGGCGACGGTCGTCGCCCCGAACTGGCGGGCAGCACGCACCAGGTGCTTGGAGATGACGGGACGGGAGATCGCCGAGACCAGAGGGTAGGAGTCCTGGTAGAGGGCGTTCGCCTTCAGGGCCGGCATGCAGTACTCCGTGGCGAACTCGTCGCGCGCATCGGCAACGTAGGCCTCCACTGCACCACAGTCCAGCGCACGCTGGCGGATGACCTGCAGGTCCTCCCCGCCCTGGCCCACATCCACGGCCACGGCGACGACCTCCATGCCTGTCTGCTCGCCGATCCATCCGATTGCGACGGAGGTGTCGAGTCCGCCCGAGTATGCCAGGACCACGCGGTCCTTGCCCTGTGCCATGGTGTCTCCTTCTTGGTCCCTCCGTTGTGGAGGTTCGTTGGTGTCGTGGTGGTGGTCAGTGGTGGTGGTCAGTGGTGGGTGGAGTGCCCGGGGGGCGCGTCACCGGAGTTCCCTCAGGTCTCGTCGCGGGGGAGGATCCCGGATCGGCCAGTTCCAGCAGGGACGTCTCCACGCGTCGGGCGTCGGAGGGTGTACGGCAGATGACCAGGACGGTGTCGTCGCCGGCGATGGTGCCGGCAATCCCCTCCATGCGCACGGCGTCGATGGCCGAGCCCAGGAGGTTGGCCGCACCCACCGGTGTCCGCAGCACCAGAAGATTGCCCGCCAGGTCCGTGGCGACCAGGAGGTCCTGGCACCAGCGCACCAACCGCGCCTGCGAGGCCTCTGCCTGGTGGGTGTGGGAACCGTCGGCGTCGGGCACGGAGTAGACCTGGACGCCCTGGGCATTGCGCACCTTGGTGGCCCTCATCTCCAACAGGTCGCGGGAGAGTGTCGCCTGTGTGGTCTCAACCCCCAGGTCGGCCAGTTCCCTGCGCAGTTCCTCCTGGGAGGTGATGGCGCGTGAGGCGAGGATGTCGATGATGGTGCCGCGTCGGGCGGTCTTGGTGGCGGGGATCGTCGTGTGGGTCATGACCGTCCCTCCCCCCTCTCCTGTGCCGCATCGACGAGGGCGGGAAGCGCCTCGGTGAAGCTCTGTGCCTCGGAGGCGGTGAGCACCAGGGGCGGAGCAAGTCGCAGGGTCGTCGGTGTGGCGGCATTGAGGACGAACCCGGCCCTCCGCCCGGCCGCGACGATCGCGGGGGCGATCGGCTCCGTGAACTCGATCCCGATGAGCAGCCCCCGCCCTCGCACCTCGCGCAGGCCGGGGATCCCCAGTGCACGCAGGTCCGCCCGCCACCGCTTCCCGAGTGCGGAGGCATGGGCCAGGAGGCCGTCGGACTCCACGGTGTCGAGTACGGCGTTGGCGGCTGCCGCACACACGGGGTTCCCGCCGAAGGTCGTGCCGTGCAGTCCGGGGGTCAGGACGGATCCCGTGGCTCCCAGTCCGATGCATGCTGCGATCGGCATCCCACCGCCCAGGCCCTTGGCCAGGGTCACCACGTCGGGAATGACACCGGATCGGTGGTGGGCCATCCAGGATCCTGTGCGTCCGAGTCCCGACTGGACCTCGTCGACCACCAGCAGGGCTCCGTGGGCGCGGGTGAGTGCGCGCGCAGCCTGCAGGTAGTCGTCGTCAAGGTCCAGCACCCCGGCCTCGCCCTGGACGGGCTCCACGAACATGCCGGCGACGTCGTCCCCCATGGCCCGCTCCAGGGCGGGGATGTCGTTGGCGGGGATGAACTCCACGCCGGGAACCAGGGGGGCGAAGGGCTCGCGGTACCTCGCCTTCCAGGTCAGGGCCAGGGCTCCGGTGCTGCGCCCGTGGAAGGCGTGCTCCAAGGCCAGGATGCGCGGACGTGGGATCGTGGGTTGCCCACCCGCAGTGTCGGATCCGGCATTGGCGTGGGCCCGCACGATCTTGAGGGCGCACTCGTTGGCCTCCGTCCCCGAGTTGGCCAGGAACACGCGTGAGCCCTGTGGGGCACCGCCCGGCTCGATGATGCGCAGGAGGTGCTCGGCGAGTGTGACCTGAGCAGGTGTGGCGAAGAAGTTCGAGACGTGACCGAGCCTGGCCACCTGCTCCGAGACTGCACGGACCAGGGCCGGGTGAGCCTGGCCCAGCAGATTGACCGCAATGCCACCCAGGAGGTCCAGGTACTCCCGACCCTCGACGTCCACCACATGTGATCCGTGTCCGGAGACGAGAACCAGTTGTGGTGTCCCGAAGGTGTCCATGAGGGCGCCCTCGTAGCGCGTGTCCCACCGGGCGGTGGCACCGGGGGCCGTCGTGGCGGTCTGGTGGTCCGTGGTGCTCATTCGAAGGCCTCCGCATGTCCGGCTGAGATCATGGTTCCCACCCCGTCATCGGTGAAGATCTCCAGGAGCATCGAGTGCGGACGTCGTCCGTCGATGACGTGGACCATGGGGACGCCTCCCTCGAGTGCGGACAATGCCGCCTTCATCTTGGGGACCATGCCCGAGTGCATGTCGGGAAGCATCTCGCGCAGCTCGGTGTCGGAGAGACGGGAGATCAGGGAGGAGCGGTCGGGCCAGCTCGCGTAGAGGCCCTCCACATCCGTGAGCATGATGAGCTTCTCCGCGCCGATCGCCGCGGCCAACGCGCTGGCGGCGAAGTCGGCGTTGACATTGAGGACGCCGGTGGGATCGTCCACGTCAGGCGCAACGGAGGAGACGACGGGGATGCGGCCGGCCTCGACCATGGACAGCAGCGGAGTGGCGTTGACGTGGGTCACCTCACCCACCAGCCCGACGTCCACCGGTCTGCCGTCCACCCAGGAGGGGGTTCGCCGGGCGCGGAAGAGGTTCGCGTCCTCACCCGCCAGTCCCACAGCCTTGTAGTCGTGCTCATTGAGCAGGGAGACCAGCTCACGCTGCACCTTGCCGATGAGGACCATGCGCACGACCTCCATGACCTCCGGGGTCGTCACGCGCAGACCGTGCTCGAAGGGCGCATCCATTCCCAGGCGGGCGAGCATCGCGCTGATCTGCGGGCCACCTCCGTGGACCACGACCGGCCGCACGCCCCACTGGTGGAGGAAGAGGATGTCCTGGGCGAAGGCACGCTTGAGTTCCTCGTCGACCATGGCGTTGCCACCGTACTTGATGACCACCATCTTCCCGGAGTAGCGACGCAGCCAGGGCATCGTCTCCAGGAGGATCTGGGCCTTCTGCTGGATGGGGACGTCGCTCATGAGGAGTAGGCGCTGTTCTCGTGGACGTAGTCGTGGGTGAGGTCACTGGTCCACAGGGTGACGGTCGCCTCCCCGGCGTGCAGGTCGATGACGACGTGGACCTCTCTGGGTGTCATGTCCACGAGCTCGCGGGGGTCCCCCACCCCACCGCCCCGGCAGACCGTGACGCCGTTGATGGTGACGTCCAGGTCCTCGGGGTCGAAGGGGGCCAGGGAGCTCGGGACGGTGCCCACCTGGGAGACCACGCGTCCCCAGTTCGGGTCGTTGCCGAAGACGGCTGCCTTGAAGAGGTTGGAGCGGGCGACGCTTCGTGCCACGGCTTCTCCGGCCGACTCGTCGGAGGCACCCTGGACCACGATCTCGATGTCGTGGCTGGCGCCCTCGGCATCCGCAATGAGCTGGCGGGCCAGGCCCGCACAGGCGCTGCGCAACCCCTCGGTGAACTCGGTGGGGTCCGGTGCGCTCCCCGAGGCCCCGGAGGCCAGCAGCAGGACGGTGTCGTTGGTGGACATGCAACCGTCGGAGTCCGTGCGGTCGAAGGTCGTGCGCACCGCTTCGCGCAGCGCGAGGGCGGCGCCCTCGTCCTCCAGGAGCGCGTCGGTGGTGAGGACGCAGAGCATGGTGGCCAACCCCGGGGCGAGCATGCCCGCGCCCTTGGCCATGCCGCCGATCACCCATCCCGGGCCATCGACCTGCACGGTCTTGGGGACGGTGTCGGTCGTGCGGATGGCGTCGGCCGCACAGGCTCCGCCTGCGGCGTCAGCGGCGAGCGCGGGGACGGCGAGGTCGACGCCGGCCAGCAGCGTCTCCATGGGGAGTCGCTCGCCGATCAACCCGGTGGAGGCGACACCGACCTGTTCGGGAAGCAGACCCAGTGCCGCGGCGACGTGGGCGGCGGTGGCGCGCGCGTCCTCCATCCCCTCCGCGCCCGTGCAGGCATTGGCGCCCCCGGAGTTCAGGACGACGGCGCGCATCGTGGCACGTTCCAGGTGTGCGCGTGTCAGCGTCACGGGTGCGGCGACCACCCGGTTGGAGGTGAAGACCCCGGCCGAGGCCGGATGGGGCCCGTCATTGACGACCAGGGCCAGGTCGCGTCCGCCGTGAGCCTTGAGTCCGGCGGTGACTCCTGCGGAGCGGAAGCCTGCCGGGACGGTGACCCCGACTCCTGGTGTGCTCACGGTGCGACTCCGATCGTGGGGACGGCGGTGTACTCGGGTAGTCCGAGGGCGAGGTTGGCGCTCTGCACAGCTGCGGCCGCGGTGCCCTTGCCGAGGTTGTCGAGGGCGCACAGGGCGACCAGTGTGCCGGCACGCTCGTCGACGCTGGCGTGCACGAGCGCACGGCCGCTGCCGGTGAGCGGCGCAGTCCTCGGCCAGGTGCCGGGCCCGGTGACGTCGATGAGGGTCTCGCCCTCGTAGACGCCGTAGGCGCGGTCCACGACCCCCTGGTCGACCCCCGGACGCAGGGGCGCGACGACGGTGGCGAGGATTCCCCTGGAGGTGGGGACGAGGACCGGGGTGAAGGTCAGCCCCACCTCGTCCGCCCCGGTGATGCGCAGGTTCTGGACGATCTCGGGGATGTGGCGATGCGTGCCGCCCACGGCGTAGGGGGCGAGGTCGCCCAGGGCCTGGGAGGCCAGCAGGTGGGGCTTCGGCGAGCGTCCGGCGCCTGAGTAGCCCACCGCCAGGGTCGCGCAGATGAGGGACGTGTCGACGAGGTGGGCTGCGACGGCGGGTTGGAGGGCCAGGGTCACCGCGGTGACATTGCATCCGGGCACCGCGATGCGCGTGGTCGCTGTGAGCGCCGCACGTTGGGTGCGCGCGACCTCTTCCCCCGCATGGAGCAGTTCCGGCATGCCGTAGGTCCAGGGGGCGGCGAAGGCTCCGCCGTAGTAGTCCTCCCAGTCCTGTTGCGCGTTCAGTCGGTGGTCGGCGGCGCAGTCCGCGATGACCGCGTGGTCGCCTGAGTCGGCCAGCGCGTCCCCGACCTGCGCGGAGTGGCCGTGCGGGAGGGCGAGGACGACCAGATCGTGGCCTACCAGGGCCTCCGGGGTGGTCTCGCCGATGACGAGGTCCGCCAGTGCCGGGATCTGGGGCTGGAGGTCACCCAGGCGCAAGCCTGCTGAGGAGGCAGCCGTCACCGTGGTCACCTCGATGTCGGGGTGGCCGGCCAGGAGGCGCAGGACTTCCCCGCCCGCGTAGCCCGAGGCCCCGGCAACGGCAGCTGTCAATGTCATGCGCATAACCATACAGCGCTATGCATACTCAGTCGGTGACTGTCCCCGATGTGGACAGACGCACCCGCTGGACCCCCAACTGGACGGACCTCGTCGCAGAAGACGACGGACTTCGACGAAAAAGGGGACGGACTTCGCGGGGGTC
>JAKECL010000113.1 GCA_030460725.1 Propionibacterium sp. | reverse complement strand
TGCGGGGTCGGGCCCTCGTGGTGAGCCGAGGTGTCCGACTCTCCGGGGACATGGGGCTTCTCCGAGGTCGCATGCGACTCGGGGGCCTGTGAGGGCGTCGTCCCCGCGGAGGGGGTCGCCGGTTCCTCGGTCTTGTGGGGCGCGGCTGGTACGGCCGGGCCCGGCTTCTTCGGCGAAGGCTTTCTCTTCGATGCCGACTCCGCCTTCTTCGGGGCGGCAGCGGCGTAGTGCTCGCGCGCTGTGCGGACGACGGGGGGTTCCAGCGTCGATCCCGACGCCTTGACGAACTCACCGTTCTCGCGCAGGTGCGTCAAGAGTTCCTTGCTGGTGATTCCGAGCTCCTTGGCGAGCTCGTGGACACGCAACTTTGCCACGTTTCTCCTGTTCGGATCCGCCTCCGAACCGGAGGCGGGGTCACTTGTCTTGCTGGCAGCTCATCGCTGGGTACTCATCGGGTGCCCATCGGCTTCCAACCCGCTTCCATCACTCGTTGTCCGACGTGGTGTGCACGCCGCTGACACTGGCGACCATTCCCGCGAGCTCGGTCCACACCTCTTCCCCCACGTCGTGGGGGAGGCGGAGTGCGCGGACCAGCGCCCTGCGGGAGTGAGCCCTCTCGATGCATCCGAGGTCCGGGTGGACCCAGGCGCCGCGACCGGGACGGTCACTCCTCGGATCCACCTGGGCGGATCCGTTGGTGGCCACGATGCGGATCATGTCCGCACGGGCCACACGCCTGCCACATCCGACACAGGTCCGGACCGGACCGGGGACGGTGTCCCGGGTCCGCGCCATACCTGCTCCGTGATGCGACAACCCGTCCAGTGTAGCCGAGGCCACCGGACTCACTCGTCGGAGGCGTGTGAGCGACTCGTCACGTCATCAGGCATGGAGGAACGGGAGGCGTGTCCCTCGTCCCCTGTCTCGGTGTCGGAGTGGATGTCGATGTGGAAGTTCGTGAGCCTGGCGGCCAGACGGGCGTTCTGCCCCTCCTTGCCGATGGCCAGGGAGAGCTGGAAGTCAGGCACGACGACCGTGGCCGTGCGGTTCTCCACCGAATGGACGACGACGCGGGTCACGCGCGCCGGGGACAGGGCATTGGCCACGAAGCGCCCCGGATCCGCCGACCAGTCGACGATGTCGATCTTCTCCCCGCCCAGCTCCGTCATCACATTGCGCACGCGTGAGCCCATCGGACCGATGCAGGCGCCCTTGGCGTTGACGCCCTCACGGGTGGCATGGACCGCGATCTTCGTGCGGTGCCCGGCCTCACGGGCGATGGCCTTGATCTCCACCAGGCCCTGTTGGATCTCGGGGACCTCGCGCTCGAAGATGCCGAGCACCAGGCCGGGGTGGGTTCGGGACAAGGTGATGCGCGCCCCCCTCTCGGTGCGCTCCACGGCGACCACGTAGGCGCGGATGCGGTCCCCGTGGCGGTAGGCCTCACCGGGCACCTTCTCCGAGTCGGGCAGCACGGCCTCGAAGTCGTCGGTGAGCCTGACCAGGGTGGGCCGCCCCTCGCGTCCCTGCTGGACGATGCCGGTGACGACCTTCCCGGTCTTGGAGGCGAAGTCCCCCAGAACGCGGGCGTCGTCTGCGTCGCGCAGGCGCTGCATGATCACCGAACGGGCGGTGGTCTGGGCAATGCGTCCGAAGTTGGAGGGGGTGTCGTCGAACTCCCCGATCGGGTTGCCCTCCTCGTCCTCCTCCGTGGCCATCACCGTGACCCGGCCGGTGCGCTGGTCGATCTCAATGCGCGCACGTGAGATCGCGCCAGGAATGTTGTGGTAGGCCTTGAGCAGGGCCTCCTCGATCGCGTCCACGAGGGTCTCGAGCCTGACCCCCTTCTCCTGCTCCACCATGCGCAGTGCCGTCATGTCGATTTCCACGGTCGACTCACTCCTCCGAACCGAACTCGACGCGCGGACGCGCCTTCTTCACGTTTTCCAGTGCGATCGTAGTCGGCTGCCCGTCGATCTCCACGGTCACACTCCCCTCGCCCACCTCGACCAGGCGCCCCGTCAGGGCGTCGCCCTCGCGCAGCTTGATGTGCACCAGACGCCCCAGGGCGCGCCGCCAGTGGCGCGGACGGGTGAGTTCGCGCTCCGCGCCGGGGGTGGAGACCTCCAGCAGGTACTCCCCGTCGATGGGATCGGCAGCGTCCATGGCCTTGGAGACCGCACGGGAGACGGCGGCAAGTGTGTCGGAGTCCACCTCGCCCTCCTCCCCGGTGACATCGACGACGACGCGGACGACAGGGCTGCCGTTCTGGTGGAGTTCGACCACGGAGTCCAGGGCGAGTCCCGACTCGGCGACCACACCCTCAAGCAGGCTGCGCAGGGTGGCGGATTCTCGGGGGGCGGCCACTGGGGGCTCCTTCATCTGGACGACACGGCAGTGGGTGCCATCGTACCCGCAGCCCCGTGGGATGATTCGGTGGTGACTCCTCGCCCCCTGCTCCCCGTCCACCGCGGTCAGATCGCGGGTGATGACCCCACCACAGACGGAACCGAACCGGATGCGGACACCACTCGCGTCGGGGTCACCACCGGTGGCCGCCGCACCCGACGCTCCCCGCTGGTGGCGAGGGCGACTCCGTTGATCCTCGCGCTGGTATGTGCGGGTGGGGTGGTCTCGGGGTGCGACCTGAGGCTGGAGACCGCACCCGGGGCGCTCCCGGAGCTCTCCGGGTCTGCACGGCTGCGCGATGCGGCGGCCCGGTCCGAGTCCGCGGCGGCCACGCGCGCACAGTCACTGTCGCAACGGGTTGCGTCCTGCCAGGAGTGCCGCACCGCACTGGACGCGGTGGCCCAGGACTCCTCCACACGCCTGGAGGCACTGGGAGGACTGTGGGACCCATGGAACGGTGTGACCCCACAGGACGCGCAGGCTCCGGCGCCCGTCGCCGATGCGCCCCTGGAGGTCGGGGAGTTCGCGACGTGGATGGCCCTGTCGGCCCAGCGAGACCTCGCAGCCGCAACGGATCCCGACATCGATGGCGCGCAGGCCCGGACCGTGGCCTCCGTGGCCCTGGGCAGACTCGTGTCGGCACGGTCCTTGGCTGATGCCTATGACGTCGACCTGGATGCAGGACTCGCACAGGTCGGCGTGCTCGACGCCCGCCTGACCGACATCCTGCGCCGTTCGGGCACGGAGGGTGGGGGCTGGGACCTGGCGCATCTGCTGGAGGGTCCGCGCTCCGGCGCCGAGGTGTTGGCTGACGGCGCGGTGGCGGGTTCTGCGGAGGGGGATGGGCACCGAGCACAGTCAGGGGACCCACAGGGCTCGGAGTCGGGAAGTGGGGAGGGCGACACCTCGGACGCGGGCACCGACACCCAGTCGGGTGGCACAGCCGCCCCTTCCCTGACGGAGGACATCCAGACCTCCCCGGAGCTCGCCGCTGCGGTGCGCACCTGGGACTGCGTGGCTCAGACGCTGCCGCGAGCAGGAGTGGTCGACAGGTCCATCGACGACGCCTCCCCACGGGCCGACCGGCTGCTCACCCGCGCCAGCGCCGCACTGGATGCGGGAGTGGCGGACACGCGTGAGGAGCGTTGCAGGCTCTCGGAGTCGACCATCGCCGAACTCGATGCAGCGGTGCTCAGCGCAGACCTCGACCTCTTCACCTCCGAGTCCGAGGATGTGCGGCGCTACGGCGTCACACTGGTCACGCAGGACCTCAACACCTGGTTCACCTCCGGTGACGCCTTGCCGGGTGCGCTGCCGGGTACTGCTGCGCAGTGAGGCTGAAGCGCCCGGGACACGGACGCGCTGGTACACACCTGGGGGATCGGACCCCACAACGGTTCTGGACAGGATCCGCCCCGCGACGCCACTGACATCGCTCGGGCGTGCATCACACGGCGACTGTTGCCCCCCGCGAGCCGTGCTCTCCTCCCCCACTGTTCCTGCCGTCGACACCTCCCCGCCGGCCCAGCCCAGCCCGGCACAGCCCGGCCCGGCTCAGGCGCTTCCGAGGCACGGATCCGCGCTCCGGAGACTGCGGAATGCGCGGGGTCCCAGGCACCTCTTGACAGATATGTAGGTACCTGTCCATAATCATCAGGTACCTACACACTTAGGAGGTCCACTCATGGACACATACACGAACACAGCTTCCGGGAAGACCCCCGAAGAGCCCCGGCCACCCGAGCCGCCCAAGATGTCCGAACCGCCGGACCTGGCCCAGCCCCCGGAGCTGCCGGAGCCTCCGGCGGCACCCGACCTGGCTGAAGAGGCGGAGGACGCCCGCCCCGTCGCCGACCCCGCAGGCAGGCCGAGCAGGGACCCCGCCGCACGCACGGGCGACCCGGACATGGAACCGGGCACGCCGACCCCGGATGCAGACTCGTTGTCACGCACGACCATGCGCCTGGGTCGACTGCTCATGCGTCACGAACACCTCACCCGGTCCGGTCGTCATGGGCGCAGCACGAGGGTCGGTCAGGGTCGGGTTCTCGCCCTTCTGGCTCTGCGCGAACCGCTGGGGCAGAAGGACCTGGCCTACCTGTTGGGCGTCCGCCCCCAGTCGCTCAGCGAGCTGCTGCGCAAACTGGAGCACGCAGGACTGGTCACCCGGCAACGCGATGAGCAGGACCGCCGATCCACCCTGGTGAGTCTGACGGCTGAGGGTCGCGGAGCAGCCGAGGAGGCCGCCCGTTCCGGTGCGGAGGGGGATGACCCCTTCGATGTCCTGGAGGAAGGGGAGCGTGTCGAGTTCGCACGCCTGGCCGGCAAGGTCTCGCAGGCACTCATCGATGCCGACGGGGAGCCCGGACCGCGCGGTCCCCGCGATGGCGGGCGCCGAGGTGGTGGGCCCCACCATGGCGATGGCCACGGTCACGGCCACGGTGGGCACGCCGGCCGCGGACCTCGCTGGGAGGAAGCGGGACCCGCATGGGAGGGCACCGGCCCGCGTTGGCAGGCCGGACCCCCGCGCGGCCCGTGGGAGGGTGAGCCCCGCAATCCCGACTGGGATCGACCCGAGGGACCGGAGGCTGCGTCCGGCCGTCGTGACCGGGATGCCTTCGATGACTCCGGACGTGGGCGCGGGTGGCGCGAGCACGGCCATGACCGACGCCGATGGGCTCGGAACCCCTTCCGCATGGGAGGTCCCGCCTGGGCCTGAGTCACCCATGGCTCCCACCGGACACGACGGTAGCCGCACACGTAGGAGCCCCCGACCGCTCAAGGTCGGGGGCTCCTACGTCCATCACTGCCCTGCCAGGAAGTGTGGCGGAAACTCCCGGGGGTGTCGGAGCCCCGATCGCCGCGTGGTGGTCAGGGCTGTCAGTGACCGTCCCCGGCAGGATCGGCGGTCCCGCGCCGCGGGTCCGGGATCTTCGGGGAGAGGTCCAGGAACTTCGGGAAATTCTCCCTGGCACGCCACAGCATGAGTTCGTCGTCACCGTAGTCGGACCATGCGTCGAGGTGGTCAGCAACGACTGCGGCGAAACGGATCCGCAGGTCCTCGGGGAGCTCGATCTCCTCCTCGACGATCTGGTCGAGGATTGGCTCCCAGACATCGATCCAGTCCTCACCGATACCCGAGAGGTCAGGATCAATTCGGCCGCCGGTGGCAGTCTTCAGGTCGTCGAGAATCGATCCGCTCATGGCACCACCCTATTCGGGCTGGCTTGAGACCGGAAAGGCTCCTGAAGACGAAGGAGCCCCCGACCCTGATGGGTCGGGGGCCACTGGCTCCGGCGACTGGATTCGAACCAGTAACCGTCCGATTAACAGTCGGATGCTCTGCCGTTGAGCTACGCCGGAATGTCGTGCGTGGACGATGTTAGCGACCCGTGCCCCCGGGCGGCAAATCCACGGGACGTGGCAGAGGACTCACGATCGCGCGTAAACAGTGCCGATGTGAGGGGTGCCACTGGACGCTCGTCGGCACTCCGTGCCCTCAATCCAGTCCCACACCGTCCCGGACCTCGCTCTCCAGTGCATCGGCCAACTGGCGTCCGCCCTCGTCCAGGGGCCCATCGGCGACCAGTGTGGAGAAGAGCGCTCCGTCGTCGCGCCTCCGCACGGCTGCGGTGACGGTCGTGCCGCCGACCACGGCCGACTTCTGGACGACCAGAGAGTGGGTGACCTTGCCCGTGACCTCGCCCATGAAGGCCGCGGGGTCGGTGGTGAGCATCCGGACCACCAGCGGAGGGCGGCCGGGGTCGACCCAGGTGAGTGTGAGGTCACGGCTCGCGGAGTCCCAGCGCACGTGCTGGACCTCGTACCACATGCCTGAGTCCACGACTCCCTCCTCCCCCACCACGACCACAGCGTGGCGTCCGGCCACCAACCAACGCCCGTCACCGAGCTCCTCGGCAGTGGCTCGACGGTCGCTGTGCGGAAGGAAGTGGGAGAGATGGTCGGGGACGGTGTGTGCTGCTGCCATGGCGACCAGCGTAGTGGTGGGCCGGGCCCAGGAGCAGTACGGACGAGGGCGGTTCCCGCAGCAGCGTTGCAATGCCCGGGGTCCCGAAACAGCTAGCATTGACCCGCCCCGATAGCTCAGTCGGTCAGAGCAGCGGACTCATAATCCGTCGGTCCCGGGTTCAAGCCCCGGTCGGGGCACCAGTGTTC
>JAKECL010000112.1 GCA_030460725.1 Propionibacterium sp. | reverse complement strand
ACCCACACACCACAACACACACCCAACGATGCGCACCGAAGTGGTGACCACTGCCGTCCCGGGGTTTCTGTCCCGTTCCGGCGGCGAGAGACAACATTAGGTGGACCGGCCACCCGTGTCAAACGACGGATGTCCCCCCACGTCCCCAGAGCAGATGTGGGGACGGATCCCTGACCAGGCATCCCCCCGACGGTGTGGCAGGAATCCGCACCATTGTGCGGAACTTCGGTTGCCGCCCCTTCACCACATTGCCCCCGTGGCGTGCTCCTCCCGGCTTCCCCCACGCACCCGCACTCGGGCATGTCGTCGACTCCAGGATGTGTGCCGTCTCACGTGGGAGGCACGTGAACCGCATCGGAATGTGGCCCCGAGCCCCACAAGTGAACTCCGGGGTGAGAGCGCGCGGAATGCGCTCCCACCCCGGAGTCACCGGCCCATCGACATGAGCCACTCAGTCGGTGCGCACCACCGCAAGATTGCGTCGTCCCTTGCGCACCAGTGCCACCCCACCGGCCAGCAGATCCTCGGTGCGTATCGGTGCGTCCTCGGCGCTCACCTTGACATTGTTGAGGTAGGCACCTCCCGAGGCCACTGTTCGTCGGGCCGCAGAACGCCCCTTCTCCAGTCCCGTCGCCACCAGCGCGTCAACGATGGTCGACTCCCCTGCTGTGATCTTCCCGCCGGGCAGTTCCGCCGTCGCCGAGGCCAGGGTTCGGGCGTCCAGTGAGCGCAGCTCCCCCTTGCCCCACAACGCGGCTGTGGCAGCCACGACGCGGTCCAGCTCCTCCTGACCGTGCACCAGCTCGGTGACACGTGCGGCAAGCTCGCGTTGGGCGACGCGCGCCTGGGGTCGCTCCTGGACTTCCTGTGCCAGCTCCTCGATACGCTGCCTGGGCAGGAAGGTGAAGATCTTGAGGAAGCGGACCACGTCCTCATCGGCGACCTGCAACCAGAACTGGTAGAAGGCGTAGGGGCTCATGAGCTCAGGGTCCAACCAGATGGCGCCGCCCTCGGACTTCCCGAACTTCGTGCCGTCCGCCTTGGTGATGATGGGGGTCGTCATGACATGGGCCTCGTGGCCCTCCACACGACGGATCAGCTCCATCCCCCCCACGAGGTTGCCCCATTGGTCGTTCCCGCCGGTCTCCAGCGTGCACCCGTAACGACGGTGCAGTTCCAGGAAGTCATTCGCCTGGAGGATCTGGTAGCTGAACTCCGTGTAGGAGATGCCTTCCTCAGAGGCCAGGCGCCGCGCGACGATGTCCTTTGCGAGCATCGTGCCGACCCGGAAGTACTTGCCCACCCCGCGCAGCAGGTCGATGGCCGACATCTGCCCGGTCCAGTCCAGGTTGTTCACCATCCTGGCCGCTGCAGGTCCGTCGAAGTCCAGGAAGTGGGCAATCTGGTCGTGGAGGTTCTGCGCCCATCCCTGCACGACCTCGGAGGACTGCATCTGGCGCTCCCCCGACTGGCGGGGGTCCCCGATCAGACCGGTGGCCCCACCCACCAACGCCAGGGGGCGGTGGCCCGCCAACTGGAGGTGGCGCATGAGGAGGATCTGGACCAGGTGGCCGTGGTGCAGGGAGGCAGCCGTGGGGTCGAAACCGCAATAGAAGGTGACCGGTCCCTCCGCCAGGTGCCTGCGGAGCGCGTCGATGTCGGTGTGCTGGGCCAGCAGCCCCCGCCACTCAAGTTCATCGATGATGTCGGTCACGGGGTCGTCCTCCGTCTCGTCGCTGTCAGCCCGGGGCGGGCCGCGCCCAGCTTAGCGGTCCGCGCTCCCACCCCGGGACTCAGGCCGCCACCCAGAGCCGCAGGTCCTCCAGGGTGGCGTCGGCCTCGTCAAGTTGCTCGGCCACGCGCGCAGGCGCGGTGCCCCCGCGCCCTGATCGCGCGCGAACCGATCCCTGTGCACTCAGCACGTCGCGCACCTCCGACGTGAGATCGGGTGAGGCGTTGCGCAACTCCTCATCGCTGAGGTCCCACAGCTCCACCCCGCGCGCCTCCGCGGTGCGCACGCACGCCCCGGAGATCTCGTGGGCCTCGCGGAAGGGGATCCCCCGGCGCACCAGCCACTCGGCGATGTCGGTCGCCAGGGAGAATCCCTGCGGCGCCAGCTCCGCCATACGCCCCAGGTGCAGGGTCATGGTGGCGACCATGCCCGCCACCGCAGGCAACAGGACCTCCAGCGTGTCGATCTGGTCGAACACCGGTTCCTTGTCCTCCTGCAGATCGCGGTCGTAGGCCAGGGGGATCCCCTTGAGAACCGTCAGCAGAGCCGTCAGGTCACCGATGAGGCGTCCCGCCTTCCCGCGTCCGAGCTCGGCGACATCGGGGTTCTTCTTCTGCGGCATGATCGAGGAGCCGGTGGAATAGGAGTCGTCCAGGGTGACGTACCCGAACTCCTTCGTGTTCCAGATGACGATCTCCTCGCACAGCCGAGAGACGTCGACACCCGCCATGGCGCACACGAAGCTGAACTCTGCGGCCACGTCGCGCGAGGCCGTGCCGTCGATCGAGTTGGCCACGGAGTCCTCGAAGCCAAGCTCACGGGCGACGGCGCGCGGATCCATGCCCAGGGTGTTGCCGGCCAGTGCGCCCGAGCCGTAGGGGGAAACCGCGGCGCGGCCATCCCAGTCACGCAGACGCGCGACGTCGCGCAGCAGGGGCCAGGCGTGGGCAGCCAGGTGGTGGGCGACCAGGACGGGCTGGGCGTGCTGCATGTGGGTGCGACCCGGCATGACCCCGTCCCCCGCAGCACGCGCCTGGGCGAGGATCGCCTCGGCGACGTCCAGCAGCAGGGAGCCGACGCGGCGTGCCTCCTCACGCAGGTACATGCGGATCAGCGTGGCGATCTGGTCGTTGCGGGAGCGCCCCGCGCGCAGCTTGCCACCCAGGTGGGCACCGGCACGCTCCAGGAGGCCGCGTTCCAGGGCGGTGTGGACGTCCTCGTCCTCGGGGCTGGGACGGAAGGCGCCGGAGGTCACGTCCGCGTCGAGCCGGTCGAGCGCTGCCTGCATGTCCCGCAGTTCCTCGTCATCCAGCAGGCCTGCCGCATGCAGGGCATTGGCATGTGCGTGGGAGCCGCGGATGTCGACATGGGCCAGACGCCAGTCGAAGTGGGTGGACACCGACAGCGCCGCGAGGGCCTGGGAGGGACCTCCGCTGAAGCGTCCTCCCCACAGGGACAGGTGGGGGGCGGGTACGGGGTTCTGCGCGGAGTCGACCATGCCCCGATGATGCCGCGTCAGGGGTCCCTCCCGCCAGCCGGACCGCGGCTCGGGCACCGGCGCCGGCACCGGCACCGACACCGGGGCCGGGCAGGAGTCCGCATCGCCACCGTCGCCGGGCAGGCCCCGACCTCGCGGGGTGGGTGCGGAGGACGAGGGCGAGGCCGTGCCTATACTCGGAGGAACTGAGCCAGGAGGCGGACCATGGTTGACCCCCGTGTCGACTCGGAGGTCGGACGGTTGCGCGAGGTCATCGTGCACCGACCCGGCCGGGAGATCGGGAGACTGACCCCCACCAACCACGAGGAGCTCCTCTTCGACGACCTCGTCGACCCGGGGCGGGCGCGCGCCGAGCACGACGAGTTCGTCTCCGTCATGCAGGACCGCGGCGTGGAGGTGTTCCAGCTCCGGGACCTCCTGGAGACCACCTTGGAGGACCGGGCAGCACGGGAGGCCATCCTCACGCGCACCCTCAACGAACGCAGGTTGGGGCCCGTGCTCACTCCTGCGCTGCGCGAATGGACGGCCGGACTCACGGGCGAGGACCTGGCGGGACTGTGCCTGGAGGGCCTCACCGTGGAGGAGTGGAAGGAACTGTCACCGGTGCGTTCCCTGGTCACCCGCACCCTGGAGGACGAGGACTTCCTGATCCGCCCCCTCCCCAACCACCTCTTCGCCCGCGACGCCTCCGCATGGATGTTCTCAGGGGTGGCGGTCAACTCCATGAGCCGCCTGGCCCGCGAACGCGAGTCCCTGCACTACTGGGCGATCTACCGTTGGCACCCTCGCTTCCGTGACTCGGAGTTCGGGATGTGGTCGACGGGCACCTCCGGAGCAGTGCGCAGTGCCGAGGGCGGGGACACCCTGGTCCTGGGGGACGGGGTCGTGGCTCTGGGCGTCTCCGAGCGGAGCACGGCACAGGGGGTGGAGAGGCTCGCGCTGAAGCTCTTCCGCGCCGGTCAGGCCCACACGGTTCTGGCGGTCGTGCTGCCGCAGCGACGTACCTTCATGCATCTGGACACGGTCCTGACCCAGGTGGATCGCGATGCCTTCCTGCTCTACCCGAGACTGGGCCCCGTGCGGACGATGACGATCACGCACGACGGCGAGCGCCTCCTGGTGGAGGACTCCGGGACGGACCTGGTCGCAGCCCTGGAGCGTGTCATGGTCCGGGGACTGCGGATCATCTCCCCACACGGGGCCTTTGCCGACGTGGACCGCGAGCAGTGGAACGACGGGTGCAACGCCCTGGCCCTGGGGCCGGGGACCGTGGTGGCCTACGACCGTTCACCACTGTCCAACACGGCCCTGCGGGAAGCGGGTGTGGAGGTGATCGAGGTGCACGGCGCGGAACTGGGACGCGGACGCGGGGGTCCTCGGTGCATGACCTGTCCCGTCCTGCGGGAGCCTGTGGGCTGAGGGGGCTGCTGGTCTGCCCGCACCACGGCTGGAACTCAGCGGGACCCCGCCACCACCAGTTCACCGCGTGTGGAGCGGGAGGGGTGCCTCTCGGGGACTTCGGCGTCCAGCATCATACCCGGCATGTTGGCCCTCACCGTCAGCCAGGTGCCCAGTGCGACGAAGAGCAGCCAGTTGCCCTCCGAGAGCAGACGCGACTCGGTGAAGGACTGGACGAACATCGCGGTCATCAACAGGGCGGGCAGCAATGAGAGGATGTCACGGTCCAGGTCACGCAACGCGGTGCGCAGGACGGCATGGAGAACCCACACGACGGCGACGACCAGCACCAGCGCACCGATCAGTCCGGTCTGGAAGAGTGCCTCGACGTAGGCGTTGTGCGCCTGCATCGTGGGAGTCCCGTCGGGTCGGACGACCAGGTAGCGGAACATCGGGATCCAGGGGACCCAGTACATGATCCAGCCCCATCCGGTGAGGGGATGCATGCTCCACAGGCGCAGCACCCGGTCCCAGATCTCGGCCCGTCCCGTCATGTCAGGGTCACGTCCCAGCAGGTCCGAGACCTGGGTGTGCATGGCCAGCGCGCTGAGGGCAGCAGCCACACCCAGGGCCACGGCGATGTGGACGGCTGAGCGACGTCGCTGGACCGGCAGGGAGCGCAGGACCAGGGCGACCACGAGGACGGACATGCAGGCCAGGGTCGCGACCGTCACGGTCGCGGACCGGGTGAGAGCCAATGTGAGCACCGACAGTCCCACCCACAGTGTCGTGCGGGCCAGGGACATCCGAGCGTCCAGGTGGAGGACGACCACACAGAGCATGGTGAGCAGGGCGATGAAGGCGAGGGGATTCCTGTTCGCGACGAAGCCCTGGATGGGTCCGCCCTGCAGCAGCAACCCGTTGACCCAGTAGTAGGAGTCAGGGACGTGGTCCCATCCCAGCATGTACAACGGTGGGATCCGGTGACCGATGACGACAGCGACGAACAGCTCCAGCGCCAGACTGATGCCCAGGGTCCACTGCAGGGCCCGTGTGAGCGCGCCCATCATGGACCGCAGGGGGAAGGCGACGGCCAGCATCACACCCATGACGGTGGTGAGGACCATGATCAGGGAGGCGGCGATGGTCTCCACGCGGTACTGGGACCACAGGACGCTCGCACAGCACACGGCGGCGTAGGCGACGATCGGACCCGGAAGCCTGCGGAGACCGACCCGACGCCCGGCAGCGATGAAGACCATCGTGAAGGCGAGCGCCGACACCAGGGTGAGCACCCCGAACCAACCCCAGCCCATGAGGTCGCGGAGCCCCTGGCCTGCGAAGGCCACGAAGAACACCCACGCGGCGAGCGGAGGGAGGAGGCTCTCGGCGTGGCCCCCCAGCTTGCGGGTGAGGACGTCCCGGAAGCGTTCCCACAGGAGTGTCAGTGGAAGCGAGCCGACCTCGACGGTCTCGGATACGCGTGCCATAGACAGCGCCCAGTGCTCGCGCAGTGCGGGCACCAGACGCTGCAAGCGCGTCGTGCCGTATCCTGCGGGCGCTACCTGGGTCATCCTCCACCTCTTCCTGTTGTCCGGGACAACGGGCACGGAAGCGGGCGGGGACCACGGCGTGCTCCCTGAGCCTGGGCGCCTGTGCCGTGCCACTTCAGAGCGTAGCGACGTTGCACCGTGATCCCCACGATGCTCGTGGCGATGTGGCACACAGATGGGAGCGAAGCTGGGAGGATGTCAGCTGCCAAATGGCCTGTGACCAGCGCTGACGCCCCTTCGCCACGAACGGACACCCAGCTGGGCGTTACCGAATTGCGGCCGTCCTGCGAGCAGCGCGGCTCCTCCCTGTCTGGGGGACACGCCGTCACCGATCCTGTGACCTCGCACCGACCCTCTGCGCGGGTCGTGCTGCACCCGGGGCAGCGGCTGGACCTCCGGGACAGG
>JAKECL010000111.1 GCA_030460725.1 Propionibacterium sp. | reverse complement strand
GGACCGGACCCGGGCGGGCCCGCAGTCCCACCCGCACCCCGCGAGAACCCACGGATCCTGCGACCAAAGTCCCGCGCGCGACCTGCCCGGATGGTTGACTGGGTGACGTTCCCGTCAGCCGGGCAGCCCATCGGGCCCGTCGGCGTCCACAGGCACCCGCCCCGAACCCACTGAGGAGTTCCCCGGATGTTCCAGCAGATCCTCGATCCCGTCGGCGATTCCCTCGCCCTCTCCGCACTGGTCGCCGTCATCCCGCTCGCCACGCTCTTCGCGCTGCTGGGGGTGTTCCGCGTCAAGGC
Source organism: Propionibacterium sp. (assembly GCA_030460725.1). Lineage (GTDB taxonomy): Bacteria > Actinomycetota > Actinomycetes > Actinomycetales > Actinomycetaceae > Pauljensenia. The sequence goes on along the minus strand of JAKECL010000111.1, from coordinate 6,290 downwards.
CTGGCTGGCCTCGATCATCGGCCTGGTCCTGTCGATGCTGCTGGCGACCCTGGTGTGGCAGATGCCCGCCGACCAGATGCTCAGCGGCACCCTGGAGGGCGCCCTCTACGGCATCGTCCCGATCCTGTGGATCCTGGTCAACGCCTTGTGGATCTATCGCCTGACCGTCGTCACCGGCTGGTTCGAGGTGCTGGGTGACCGCATCCGCGCCATCACCGACGACCAGCGGATCCTGGCCATCATCATCGCCTTCTGCTTCGGCGCCCTGCTCGAATCCCTGGCTGGCTTCGGCGCGCCGGTCGCCATCTCCATCGCCATGCTGGTCGCAGCGGGCATGAAGCCCCTGAAGGCCGCGGTCGTCTCCCTGCTGGCCAACACCGCTCCCGTCGCCTTCGGCGCCATGGCCGCCCCGATCATCACCCTGGCCGGCGTCACCAAGATCGACGTCCATGTCCTGGCCCAGATGGCCGGACGCCAGACCCCTTTCCTGGCGGCCTTCGTCCCCCTGCTGCTGGTCTTCATCGTCGACGGCTGGCGCGGGGTCCGCCAGACCTGGCCGATCGCCGTGATCTCGGGCCTGACCTTCGCCGTCGCCCAGTTCGTCACCGCCAACTACTTCGCCGTGGAGATCACCGACGTCGTGGCCGCCGTGGTGACGGCCCTGGTCGTCCTGCTGGTCCTGCGCGTGTGGAGTCCCTCCCACACGGTCTCCTTCGAGGGTGGCGAGGACTCCGACGAGGGCGGCACCGCCGACTCTTCTGACTCCGTCGACGCAGGCCACACGGCCCGGGCCGGGATCTCCGACCCGGACATGGTGCGCGTGGATCGCACCACCCGCACCCAGGGGAACCTCACGTGGATGGCGGTGCTGCCCTACGTGGTGATCATCGCCGTCTTCTCCATCACCCAGATCCCCGCGGTGAAGTCCTTCCTCGCCGACCACGCCACCGTGAGCTTCGCCTGGCCGGGCCTCGACATCGTCAGCGCCGCCGGGGACCCCGTCACCACGACCTTCAAGCTGGGCTGGGTGAGCACCGGGGGCACCCTGCTGCTGGTCTCCGGAATCATCGTGGCCCTGGCCTACAAGGTCTCCGCGGCCCGCGCCCTGCGCGCCTACGGGGCGACGGTGCACCAGCTGCGTTTCACAATCCTCACCGTGGTCTCCGTGCTGGCCCTGGCCTATGTCATGAACCTGTCTGGCCAGACCCACAGCCTGGGCGCGGCCCTGGCCTCCACGGGCGGCTTCTTCGCCCTGCTCTCCCCCGCCATCGGATGGCTGGGTGTGGCGATCACTGGTTCGGACACCTCCTCCAACGCCCTCTTCGGCCTGCTCCAGGCCACCACCGCCCAGAAGGCAGGACTCGACCCGGTGCTCATGGCCGCCACGAACTCCTCCGCGGGGGTGGTGGGCAAGATGCTCTCCCCGCAGAACCTGGCGGTCGCCGCGGCCGCCGCCGGGATGGCAGGGAAGGAGGGCGACCTCTTCAGGAGGCTAATCTGGTGGAGTCTGGGACTGTTGGTCGCCTTCACGGCCTTCGTCTACCTGCAATCAACCCCGATCCTCGGATGGATGGTCCCCACACCATGACTGCTCCCGCTCACACGATCCCCGCGGCCCACATCGACCCCGCCGTCGCCTCCGCCGTCGCGGAGACCTCACGCATCCGGCTGGGAGCGCTGGACCGGGTCGCCCACGCGAGCGATGCCTCCCACTTCCTCCACACCCCCAGAGCCCTCGTCATCGCCCAGGACGCACCCGAGGTCGCCGCCGTCCTGCGCGCGGCCTCAGCCTCGGGGACCCACGTGACCTTCCGCTCAGGCGGGACGTCCCTGTCCGGGCAGGCCTCGGCCCCCGACCTCATGGTCGACACCCGCAAGGGCTTCCGCGACATCGAGGTGCTCGACGGCGGCAGGCGTGTGCGTGTCCAGCCCGGCGCCACCGTGCGCCAGGTCAACGCCCACCTCGCCCGCCACGGCTACCGCCTGGGCCCCGACCCCGCCTCCGAGGGCGCCTGCACCGTGGGCGGCGTGGTCGCCAACAACTCCTCCGGCATGGCGGCGGGCACCGTCCAGAACACGTACCACACCTTGGAGTCCATGGTGCTGGTCCTCCCCTCGGGGACCACCGTCGACACCGCTGCCCCCGACGCCGACGTTCGGCTGCGCCGCGAGGAACCCGCCCTCGTCGAGGGGCTGGAGCGTCTGCGTCGCCGCGTCCTGGACAACCCCGAGTCCGTGGCCACCATCAAACGCCGCTTCGCCATGAAGAACACCATGGGTTACGCGGTCAACGCCTTCCTCGACCACGAGTCCCCCGCAGACCTCCTGGCCCACCTGGTCATCGGGTCGGAGGGCACACTCGCCTTCGTCGCGGAGGCCACCTACCGCACCGTCCCCGTCCTCCACCAGGTGGCCACGGCGCTCGCCGTCTTCCCCACCCTGGAGGACGCCACCCGGGCACTGCCCGACCTCGTGGCCTCCCACGCGGCGACCCTGGAACTCATGGACGCCACCTCCTTGCGCGTGGGACAGTCCTTCCCTGACGCCCCCCGCCAGATCAGCGGGTTCGAGGTCGGCTCGGAGGCCGCGTTGCTCGTCGAGTACCAGGCCGATGACGCCGAGACCCTGGCCGCCCTCGTGCGCGGGGGCACCGATGTGCTCGACCACCTCCCCCTGCGCTCCCCCGCACCCCTGTCCGCGGACGCCGCGCAACGGGCTCTGGCCTGGAAGCTGCGCAAGGGGCTCTACACCTCCGTGGCCGGGGCCCGGAAGTCGGGGACCACCGCGCTGCTGGAGGACATCGTCGTGCCGGTTCCGTCCCTGGCCCCCACCTGCGCCTCGCTGCAGGATCTCTTCACGAAGTACCACTACGCCGACTCGGTGATCTTCGGTCACGCCAAGGACGGCAACATCCACTTCATGCTCACCGACGGTTTCGCCCGGGACGGCGCGATCGACCGTTTCGCGGCGTTCACCGAGGACATGGTGGACCTGGTCCTCTCCGCGGACGGCAACCTCAAGGCCGAACACGGCACGGGGCGCGTCATGGCCCCCTTCGTGCGCCGCCAGTACGGCGACGAGATCTACGCGGTCATGCGCGAGATCAAGACCCTGTGCGACCCCACCGGCATCCTCAACCCCGGAGTCATCATCGAGGACGACCCGTTGGCCCACCTGCGCGACTTCAAGCTGCCGGAGTCCATCGAGATCGAGGCCGACCGCTGCGTGGAGTGCGGCTACTGCGAACCCGTGTGCCCCTCACGCGACCTCACCCTGACCCCCCGCCAGCGCATCGTCGTGCGACGTGCGGAGGAGCGCGCCCGCGCTCACGGGGACCAGGCCCTGGCCAAGGAACTCGGGAAGGCCTATGAGTACGCCGGCATCGAGACCTGCGCCGTCGATGGCATGTGCGTCACGGCCTGCCCGGTGCTCATCAACACAGGGGACCTGGTCCGGCGCCTGCGCCGGGAGGACCAGAACCCGTTGATGGCCACCGGATGGCGGGCAGCGGCCCACGCCTGGAACGTGGTCTCGCGAACTGCGGCCGCCGGACTGACCTTCGCCGACCACCTGCCGGCGCCCCTCGTCGGGGCCGTCTCGGATGTGGGGCGCGCCGTTCTGGGAGCCGACACGGTTCCCCACTACACCGCCGACCTCCCCGCCGGGGGACCCGCCCGCGGGCCCTTGGCGGGCACCGTCGGGGCGGAGGAGGGCGAGATCCGCGGCGTCTACCTGCCGGCCTGCATCAACGGGATGTTCGAGGCCGGCGGGGACGGCGAGGGCGCAACGCGCGCCTTCATTGCCCTCCTGCAGCGCGCGGGGATCCGGCTGGCGGTGCCCGAGGGGATCGAGTCGTTGTGCTGCTCGACGCCGTGGACGTCCAAGGGCTATCCCGCGGGGCGCGCCGCGATGGCGCGCCGGGTCGTCGCCGCCGTCCGGGAGCTCAACCCGGACGCGACGCTGCCTGTCATCACCGACCCGGCCAGCAGCACCGAGGGTTTCGAGCACATCTTCCACGACGAGAAGGCGCCGTGGCAGACCATGGACGCCGTGGAGTTCGTCCGGCGGGAGGTCCTGCCCGCCCTGGGTGAGGTCACGCCCCTGGTGGACACCCTGGCCCTGCACCCCACGTGTTCGTCGACCCAGATCGGCCTCAACCCCGCGTTGGAGGCCGTCGCTGCGACCGTGGCACGGAAGGTGGACGTGCCGCTGAACTGGGGCTGCTGTGGGTTCGCCGGGGACCGCGGGATGCTCCACCCCGAGCTCACCGCATCTGCCGCTGCTCCCGAAGCCCGCGAGGTCAAGGAGATGCACGCCGACGCCCACGCCTCGTGCAACCGCACCTGCGAAGTGGGCATGACGCGGGCGACCGGTTCGGAGTACCGCCACGTCCTGGAGCTGCTGGAGGAGGCGACCCGGCCAGGCAGGCCCGCGCCCGCCCACGTCTGAGGGCCCCCGGGGACACAGTGGGCCGCGCTGGAGTCACCCGCAGGAGTCCTCCGGGGCCCCCGGCGCTGTCCGGGAGTTCCGGGGTGGGCTCACAGTGTGGGGAGGAACCACCGAGTTCGCGCGCGCGGTCGGTCGTCCACCCCTCAGTGGGTGTCCCCGAACCAGGCCTTCCAGTAGGCGAAGAAGTTGAGGTTCCCCCAGCTCGAACAGCTGGAGCCGGAGCCTGACAGCGCAGCGTCGTCGGGCTGGTAGGGCGTGTAGTTGTAGAGCCCCGCCGTGGCCTGGTTCTCCATGGTGACCACCCGTGACCCGCAGTCGGGATCCGGGTTGAACAGCACCGGCCTGGTCTCACCTGCCCGGAAGCTGAAGTGGCCGGGATCGCCCTCGTAGACGCGGAACTGGCGGGCGGCGAACCAGACCTGGCGGGCGAACCCGCTGAAGTCATCGTTGCAGGTCGCAGTGTCGGGACATGCGTAGCCCATGGCGGAGCGGTAGCGGGAGGGGACCAGCGCGGGGCCGGATGCCGTGACCAGACCCTGTTCCTTCTGCAGGATCACCAACAGTGCCTTGGGGCTCACGCCGCAGCCCTGGGCCGCCTTGGTGAGGATGGAGGCGGCACTGTCCCCCTCGGCGCCCTCGAACCCGCCGGGGCAGAAGGCGTCGGCGGGGACGTCGGGCGTCGTCTCCGTCAGGTCGGCCAGGCAGGGGGTGGCGTCGGGGCCCGCCACACAGCCCGCGTTCCAGGAGGCGATGAAGGTGGAGACCTCCTCCTGCGACATGGCGTCCGCATCGAAGAAGAGATCGTCGGAGATGATGTCGCCCGCCCGGAAGCCCGAGAAGTCGAGGGGAGGGGTCGTGGGGCCGCTTCCCTCGACAGCACCTGCGGGCTCGCGACCATCGGCAGCCAGGTCCTGTTCTCCCGGCGCCGCTGAGCGGACCATGAGGGCCACTGCGCAGACCAGGAACGCCACAAGACCCAGGAAGACCAGCGTCACGGTGGGGCGACCGAATCCTCGTGACCTGCGCCGACGCGAGGGCCTGCGTCGCGAGGAGGCGCGGCCGGGGGAAGTGCGCCGGGAGGCGGGACGCCGGGCAGGGGTCGCGCTGGCGCGAATGTGCCGACCGGGCATCAGGGGCGGGGCCCGTCCCGCAGGTCGCGGAGGTGGTCGACGAGGGCGGGACTCACCCTCTCGATGACCTGCAGCGTCTCCACGAAGTCCTCGTGACCGCCGTACCACGGGTCGGGCACGTCCCAGTCGGCGGGGATGTCCCGTGACGGGTGGGCCGCGGCGTCTCCCGTGCTGCCCGCTGCACCCAGGAGTGGATCGTAGGAGCGGTACATCCGCAGGTCCACGACACCCCGTTCCCCACCGGGGGCATCGGGGATGACCTCCACCCCGACGCGTTCCGCCAGGCGTTCCAGGGCCCGCAGGTGCTGGCGGGTCATCGCCAGGACCAGGTCCCAGGAGTCCAGCTCTGCGGCACTCACCTGCCGAGCACGGTGGTCAGGAACACGGTGGCCGGCCTCGCGCAGCACACGGGCAGCGCGAGGGTCGATCGGATTGCCGTGTTCCTCGTCAGAGATCCCCGCGGAATCGACCAGGACGTCCAGTGCGGCCGCGGATGCCTCCTCGGCGAGCACCTCCTGGGCCATCGTCGAGCGGCAGATGTTCCCGGTGCACACCATGAGGACTCGCAGAATCATCCCCCCATTGTGCCCGACGGGCGGCAGAGGGGGCCTCGCCCTCGTCGACCTCGCCCGTCGGCCTCGCTCGTGGACCTCGCCCGTCGGCGTCCCCACCCACGTCCCGACGTGGTCCCCTCCGCTGCCGCCCTCCGCG
>JAKECL010000110.1 GCA_030460725.1 Propionibacterium sp. | reverse complement strand
TCACCCGCATGGCCGGATCCCAGGTTCCGAAGGACGCGGTCAGGGTGGTGCCCACCCCGACGGGCGCCCCACCCGAGGAGTCCGTCGTCAGGAGCGAGGTGGAGACTTCGGACACGGAGAGGACCGGGTCCGACTGCCGGGCCAGGGCCGCGGAGGCCCCGCCGTGGGCGAGGACCTCGGTGAAGTCGTTGCCGCGGGTGCTCGGTGCGACTGCGGCTTCCTCCAGCGGGGTGGCCCCGTCGGGCGCGTGATCGGCGACCCACTGGGCGACCTCCGCCATGTAGGCGGAGAAGGAGAGTCCGTTGTAGTAGCCACCGTGGATGCCGCCGGGGATGACCGTCACGTCGGCCCAGTCGGATCCGCCCAGGTCCTCGACTGCCTGCTTGAACAGCTTCACGCCACCGTCGAGGTAGTAGTTGTCGTGGCTCCCCACCGAAACGTGGATGCGTCCCTCCAGTGCGCTGCCGAGGTCGAGGGAGGACGACCAGTTCGACTTGAGGTAGTCCGTCAGGTCCATCGGCTTCCACAGGGCCGCGATGTCCGTGTCGATCGTTCCGTCCACCTTCTCCCACGGGTCGAGTGGGTAGCCGTTCAGGCCCTGCACGCCGTACACCGCGTTCCAGATGTCCCATTGGTCGAAGGAGCGCCCGTTGGTGCCCAGGGCGAGCTCGAAACGGTTCTCCTCGGGCATCGTGACGGTCACCCTCGCGGTCTCACCGTCGAAGGTGCGCCACGAGCCCAGGGGTGTCCCGTCTGCGGTGAAGTAGGCGTTGCCACCGTCGTAGATGTCGATCTGCTGGTGCGCGTGGAAGTCCAGGGAGTCCGGGTAGTAGGACCACGTCGAACCGAAGACGTCTGGCCGGAAGAGCAATGAGGCCAATGAGACCCAGCCCCCTGTGGAACCGCCGTCGACGACACGCGCGTAGGGTTCCGCCACCGTGTTGAAGGTGGCATCGATGTCAGGGATGAGTTCATCGGCGATCGCATCCCCCCAGGGACCGACATTTGCCGAGTTCACGCCGTAGGCGTCGTCGTAGAACGGGGATTCCTGGCGGATCGTCACGGTGATGAACCCGGCGACCTGCGCTCCCCGGTACGCCCCGCGGGCACCCGGCCAGTGTCCCTGGTTGTAGATCACCGGATACCGGGTCGTGGTGTCCTCGGGGTCGTAGCCGGCGGGCAGGGTGATGTTGGCGCCGATGTACATGTCACGACCCCAGAATTCGGAGAGCACCTCGCTGCGGATCTTCACATGCTTCACCGTGGCGGTGTCTGCGTAGTTCCCCTGTTCGCACCCACCGATCTCATGGGAGACGTCCGGCGTGGGGATGACGTCATCGAGGTCGAGGCCGATCTCCTGCTCGCCACCGGAGATCGTGATGTCCTGCGGCTCGCCGAGGAGGTTACCGGGAGTCTCCCAGAACCATCCGCCGTCGCCACAGGGGAAGTGGACCTTCACGGTGGACCCGTCGGAGCGGGTGACCGTCTCGTAGATGTTGAAGAAGGGACGGACCGTGTACTCCCCGGCAGGCAGGTCTTCCAGGGACTCGTACGGCCATCCGTACACGCCGGTGTCGGCCTCGTCGGCGCCTCCCCCGGACAGGGTGATGGAGTCGCCGGGTCTGACCCCGTCCACGTCCTGCCCGAAGACCATGGTGTCCCCGGTGACATCACCTGCCTCATCCAGCGGATCCTCACCCTTGGGCGCGACGAGGGCGAACACCCTGCCGTCGAGTCCGTCGGAGGGGATGACTCCCGACTCCACGCCGGGGAAGGTGATCTCAAAACTCGGGCCGTCTGCCGAGCTCGTTCCACCCGTCCCGTCGGCGGCCTGTGCCGCTGTGACCCCGAGAGTCCCCACGATCGCGCTCGCGATCAATGCTGCGCCCACTCTCCTGCTTGTCCTGTGGCTCATACCGGTATCCTTCGAACACTGTGATGGTGGAGTCAAGGCTATGTGCAGACCGCGCCTTTGCCCGCCCCTGACCGAGGTGTGGACGTCCGGACAGGTCAGATCTGCCGACTGGGCAGAGGCAACCCCTCGATGTCGGCTCTCGCGCCCATGCGCTCACATGCCCCCTTCGTCGCAACACCCGACACGGGACCGGTGACGTATTGGACAGGAGCACACGAGACACTGACCAATCAACGATGGGGCAACGATGCATGACGACATCCAGGTGGTCAGCGATGGCACTGGGATCGCACTTCTCGGCGATCCGACGACTCTTGATGTCTTCCTCTCCGAGACGGGACTGTCGTCGAGGGAACTGAGCCTGACCAGGATCACCACCCATGCCTCCGGCCAGATGGGCACTGTCGTCCAAGGGATGTCCGGCATGGCTGCTGGCTCCGGACGGTGGGTGAAACTCACCGAGCAGTCGGCACGCGCCATGAACAACTCCCGACTGATGACCGGTTCGACGAAGGGCGTGAGCCGTGCCATCACGACGCAGGGCAATGGAAAGATCACGGGCATCCTCGAGATCATGACGCCGGGAGCACATCTCTCGAGCCTCGCGAATCCAGCTCTGCTCGCCGGAGTCGGCGGCCTGATGGCACAGATAGCGATGCAGCAGTCCATGGATGAGATCAAGCAATACCTCGCGGTCATCGACGAGAAGGTCGACGACATCCTGCGAGCTCAGAAGGATGCTGTCCTCGCGGACGTGATCGGCACCGGGCTCCTCCTCGACCAGGCGATCAACGTGCGGGACCACGTCGGCCATGTCTCCGGAGTCACCTGGTCAACCGTCCAGCAAGCTCCCATGGTCCTCTTCCAGGCCCAGGCCTATGCTCTGCGACAGCTCGACGCCCTGGCAGAGAAGCTGGAGGGCAAGGCGTCCGTCGGTGACCTTGCGAAGACCGCAAAGGACGTGGAACCGAGGGTCCGTGAGTGGCTGGCCGTGATTGCCCGGACGTTCCAACTCCAGGAAGCTGCAGACCTGCTCGCACTCGATCGTGTCTTGGAGATCTCCCCGGAGGAAGTCGAGGATCACCGTCTCGGGCTGATCGCCTCCCGGCAAGACCATCTCGAAAAGGTCTCCGTGAGTACCAAACGTCTCGTCGAACGCATGGATGCGATCATCTCGACAGCAAACTCCAAGGTGGTGCTGCACCCTGTCGCATCACGGGAGGCCGTGACCATCTGCAACCGTGTCTCCGCGACCATCGCCGACTTTCACGAGCTTCTCGGCCTCGAGCTGAGCAGACAAGAGATGGAAGCAAAGAAGTGGTCGCAGGCAGTCTCGGAGATCAAGGACCGGGCTCTCGAGTCCGGCGTTGAGGGTGTCGGCGTTGCCAAGCAGGTAGGGGACGAAACGGTCGACCGGATCCTCGACGTCGGCAGTGCGTTCGCCGGCGGGCTTGCCAGCAGACTCGAGCGGGCCCGCGCCAAGCGTTCCGCCGCGCAACCTGACGATCTGGAGTGACAGGTCCGAGGCGTGGCGTCCTGTCATCTGGGTGACACGGATCCGAGATCCCCGGGGCGCGTGCGCTTGAGACTCGATCGGGGTTCCATCCCCGCTCGCCGCCGGACTGGACCGCCTGGGCGTGACAGCTGAACGACACCGGTGTGCCAGCGGCAAGGGAGTGGGCGATCTCTCGACTCCTGGACTCTCCGATGTACCCGCCGGGTTGACGACGAGTACCCGGTCAGCGAGCTCGATCTTGCGCAGGCGGAGCGCATCGAGCGCGGCCTTCTGCTGGTGGGTGCTTGTGTGACCGCCCTCGCGATCCCCGGGAACCACTCAGTCGACTTCCCGCCACGCACCGATCCGAACGGTGGTGAGCATGCCGATGTCCAGGTCCTCCAGTTGGGCGCGCGCCTCGGCCAGCGAGGGGTCTCCGTCACCCTGCGAGCTGTTCCAGGTGCTGGAGTCCTCAAGCGGGTCCTCGCCCGGGGGGACGAACAGCGCTGGCGTCTGCCCCTGGGTGAGCTGGAGGGCGAACGCCCACAGCCGCTCAGCACCGGCGCCTGCCAGTTCCCCCGTCCACTCCAGGTCCGCAGCGGCGATCCCTCCGGGCGCGAGGGTGATGAGCGGCTGCTCGTCCTCGCCGGACGTGGTGGACCCGGTCAGGTTCCTCTGCTCGGCCGTCCACAGGAACGTCGACCCCCAGTCCCCGTATCCACCGATGCCGGGGTACCCCTGGACCGTGCAGGTGTGCGAGGAGGTGTTGGTGACCATCAGGTGTGAGTAGCGGTGACCCATGGCCACGTCGAAGCCGCGCAGGAAGAAGGCGACGTCATCAGCGCTGCAGGACCCGTCGCTCTGTTGCGCCGTGGCGTCGAGCCGGAGCAGGGCGCTGCGCTGGTCGGCGTCAAGGCCGGAGGGTTCCGGCACCGGCGAGAGGGTCGCCCGGTCCCACCCGCTGCCGAGTTCCCCCTCCGAGGGCTCCCCGACCGACTGGGGTGCATCGGGGCTCGCCGTCACGGTCGGTGACGCGACCCCTGTCGACCGGGGCTGATCGGATCCCGACCCGACGCCTCCTCTGCCCATCGCCCACCACGCCACCAGGGCCACCAACGCGGCGACCACCGCCACCGTCCACCACAGGGCAGGAGTCCGAGCCGGGGCCGGGGCCTGATCTGACGGGTGTGAGTCCATGTCCCCACGGTGCCCGCTCTCACTCGCGATGTCCAGCCATCTTGGGGCGCACGTTGTGCAGTTCGTGGCTGGCGTCGCCAACTCCCCCGTGCGCGTCGCCCTCCACGCGAGGTACCCCCAGCCTGCGCGACTCCGCCCTGGGCTCGATGTCCTCGCGTGGGCCGGGGCGGTGTGCGCTCCTGGAGCCCCGCACACCACGGGCCCCCATCAGGCGCATGGCATTGAGGATGACCACCAGGACGGAGGCCTCGTGGACCAGCATGCCCAGCGCCATCGTGACCCCACCGGTGAACACCCCCACCAGCAGGAGAGCGACAGTGGCCAGGGCAACCACGATGTTCTGACGCATGACGCGAACGGTCCGCTTCGCGATCCCCAGGGCCTGGGGCACTCGGAGCAGGTCCTGCGACATCAGCGCAATGTCTGCGGTCTCCACTGCGACTGCGGATCCGGCTGCCCCCATGGCCACGCCGATGTCTGCGGTGGCCAGGGCGGGAGTGTCGTTGACCCCGTCGCCCACCATCGCGATGACGTGTCCGTCGTGTCGCAGTGCTGCGACGGCGTCCTGCTTGTCCTCGGGCAGCAGCCCGGCCCGGACCTCGGTGATGCCCGTCGCCGCTGCGACCGCCTCGGCCACGGGCCGGGCGTCCCCGGTGAGCATGACGATGCGTGTGACACCCGTCCGGCGCAGCTCCTCCACCATCTGGGGGGCCTCGGTGCGTACCCTGTCTGCCACGCCCAGCACGCCGATGACCTGCTGGTCCACGGCCACGACCATCGGCGTGCGCCCACGCGCGGCCAGGTCCTCCCAGGCCCGTGCCGCCCGACCGCCCGGGTCCTCCACGCCCTGGCGTGGCAGCAGGGAGAGGCTGGCGACCAGGACACGTCGGCCCCCGACCCTGGCGATGATGCCCGCCCCCGGCACGGGGGTGACCTGGTCGGGCAGCCCACCGGGTCCCACACCGCGAGCGCGGGCAGCCTCCAGCACCGCGGGAGCCAGTGGGTGTTCCGACCCGATCTCCGCGGCGGCGGCCAGTCCCAGCACCTCGCCCTCGTCCCGTGCGGGGTCCAGGACCACGACGTCCTCCAGGTGCGGGTGCCCCTGGGTGAGGGTCCCCGTCTTGTCCAGGGCGACGGCGCTGATCCGGGCCGTGGTCTCCAGGTACTCCCCGCCCTTGATGAGGATGCCGGTGCGCGCCGCACGCCCGATCCCGGCCACGACCGCCACGGGGATGGAGATGACCAGGGCCCCAGGGCAGCTGATCACCAACAGTGTGAGGGCCCGGGCGATGTCCCCCGTTGCCAGGCCCACTGCCGATGCCAGGACGATGACTGCGGGCGTGTACCAGCGCGAGAAGCGCTCCATGAACGTCTGGGTGGGAGCCTGGGCGTCCTGGGCGTCCTCGACCCGGTGGATGATGCGTGCCAGGGTCGTGTCGGAGCCGATGCCAGTGGCTCGCACCTCCAGGACGCCGCCCCGACAGATCGTCCCGGCGAAGACGCGTCCGCCGACGGACTTCTCCACCGGGATCGACTCCCCGGTGATGGAGGACTCGTCAATCGCTCCTGTGCCTGAGATGACCCGGCCGTCCACCGGGATCCTCCCACCGTTCCTGACCAGGACTGTCTCACCGTGGTGCACCTGGGAGGCGGGCACCTGGTGGGGGGAGCCCTGGCGGATGACGGTGGCGGTCTGGGGTGCCAGGGCGACCAGCTGCGTCAGGGCCGAGCGTGTGCGGCCCAGGGTCGCGTCCTCCAGGGCGTGCCCGAGTGCGAAGAGGAAGGTCACCGCCGCCGCCTCCCAGAAGCTGCCGATGGCCAGGGCACCGAGCGCGGCGATCGCCACCAGCAGGTCGATGCCGATCACGTGCGCGCGAAGAGCACGCAGCGCGCGGACCAGGACGGGGACACCCGCCACCGCGGCGGCTGCGACCATGACCAGGTCGGGCAGGGTGAAAGCTTCGGGAGCTCGGACATCTGCGGCGCTTGGCAGCCACCACCGGG
>JAKECL010000109.1 GCA_030460725.1 Propionibacterium sp. | reverse complement strand
GCGCGTCGTCGTCCACCCGGGTGGACGAACCCTGTCATGCCACTGTGTGGCACAGGTCCTATCCTACGTGTCCTGTGTGCACCCGGGCCAACTCACCGCGCACGCCGGATACTGGCCGCCGGTGTCACGGTGCGGAGGGTTGGGAACGCCTCTCATTGCCCGTGAGCCGCACCGCCTCGAACACGCCGTCCACCCGCCGCAGCGCCGCCAGCACGGCATGCAGGTGGCTCATGTCGGCCAACTCGAAGGAGAATCGTGCGTAGGCGATCTGGTCCGCCGAGGTCGTCATCGAGCCCGTGATGATGTTGACCTGGTACTCCGAGAGCACCTTCGTGAGGTCCGAGAGCAGGCCGGAGCGGTCCAGGGCACGCGTCTCGATCTGGACCAGGTAGGAGGTGCCCGAGCGCTCGGCGTTCCAGGCCACCTCCACGAAACGCTCGGGGTGCAACTCCTCCAGGCGCTGGGCGTTCTGGCAGTCGGAGCGGTGGACGGACACGCCCTGACCGCGCGTGATGAAGCCGATGATCTCGTCCCCGGGAACCGGGGTGCAACAGCGCGCCAGCTTGACCCAGATGTCGTTGGAGCTCATTCCCGCCACACTGACACCGGCCTCGGAGCCGGCGGACTTCAGGCGGGTGGACCCCGGGCGGACGGCCTCCGACAGGGTCTCCTCCGTGCCGTCGCCTCCCCCGAGGTTCTCCACCAGTTTCTGCACGACATTGCTGGCGGAGATGTGGTTCTCCCCCACCGCCGCATACAGACCCGTCACGTCCTGGTAGCCCAGGGCGGTGGCCACCGAGAGGATCGACTCGTGGCTCATGAGGCGCTGGAGTGGGAGATTCTGCTTGCGCATCGCCTTGGCCAGGTGCTCCTTGCCCCCCTCGATCGCCTCGTCACGGCGCTCCTTGGAGAACCATGCCTTGATCTTGGATCGGGCACGCGGAGAGGCCACGAAGGCCAGCCAGTCCCTGGAGGGTCCCGCCTTGGAGGACTTCGAGGTGACGACCTCCACCGTCTCACCGGAGTCCAGGCGCGTGTCCAGGGGCACCAGTCGACCGTTCACCCGGGCACCCACCGTGTGGTGACCGACCTCGGTGTGCACGGCGTAGGCGAAGTCCACGGGAGTGGCGTGGGCCGGCAGGACCACCACCTCCCCGCGCGGGGTGAACACGTAGACCTCGTCCCCGGCGATCTCGTAGCGCAGGGAGTCCAGGAACTCCTCGGGGTCCCCGGTCTCGCGTTCCATCTCCACCAGTGCGCGCAGCCAGTTCATCTGCTCGTCGCCGGTCATCTTGTCCGTGTCGCCGGTGGTCGCATTCGGATTCTGCTTGTAGCGCCAGTGGGCGGCCACACCGTGCTCGGCGCGCTCGTGCATCTCGTAGGTGCGGATCTGGATCTCCACCGGCTTGCCGCCCGGCCCCACCACCGTCGTGTGCAGCGACTGGTAGAGGTTGAACTTCGGCATGGCGATGTAGTCCTTGAAGCGCCCGGGGATCGGGTTCCACCGCGCGTGCATGGCGCCCAGCACCGCGTAGCAGTCCTTCACGGACTCCACCAGCACGCGCACCGCCACCAGGTCGAAGATCTCGTCGAAGGCCTTGCCGCGCACGATCATCTTCTGGTAGATCGAGTAGTGGTTCTTGGGTCGTCCACCCACCGTGCCCTTGACATGGGAGCGGCGCAGATCCTCCTCGATCTGGGAGATCACGTCACGCAGGTAGGTGTCGCGTTCGGGGGCGCGCTCGGCCACCAGGTGGTCGATCTCGTCATATATCTCGGGAAGGAGCGTCTTGAAGGACAGCTCCTCCAGCTCCCACTTGATGGTGTTCATCCCCAGGCGGTGGGCCAGGGGGGCATAGATCTCCAGCGTCTCCTGCGCCTTGCGCTGGGCGGACTCGCGGGGGACGAACCGCCAGGTACGGGCATTGTGCAGACGGTCGGCGAGCTTGATCAGCAGGACGCGGATGTCCCGGCTCATGGCCACGATCATCTTGCGCAGGGTCTCCGACTGCGCTGCGGAACCGTAGCGGACCTTGTCCAGCTTGGTGACACCGTCCACCAGCAGGGCAATGGGGGCGCCGAAGTCCGCGGTGAGTTCCTCCACCGTGTAGTCGGTGTCCTCCACCGTGTCGTGGAGCAGGGCCGCGACCAGGGTCGGGGTCGTCATGCCCATCTCGGCGAGGATCGTGGCCACGGCGACCGGATGGGTGATGTAGGGCTCCCCCGACTTGCGGAACTGTCCGCGGTGGTGGAGCTCGGCGGTCTCGTAGGCCCGTTCGATCACGGACACGTCGGCCTTGGGATGGTTCGCGCGCAGGGCACGCACCAAGGGCTCGATCTCAGGGGCGGTCGATCGCCCCCTCGACCCGAACCAGACCAGACCGGAACGCACCAGCGAGCCTGCAACGGGGCTGCGGTGGTTCGGGGTCTCCACGCTCTGGTCGGTCATTGACCCATGATAGGCATGCCGGGAGGACCCACGTGTCTCAGAACGTGACGGCGGACTCCACCGTGAGACCCTCGAGGCGGGACCGCCCGCCCAGGGCCTCCAGCTCCAGCAGGACACACACGGCCGCGACCTCGGCCCCGCACTCGCGGATCAGGCGCACCGAGGCGTTGGCCGTCCCCCCTGTTGCCAGGACGTCGTCGACCACCAGCACCCGGTCCCCGTCGCGCACGGAGTCAGGACGCAGCTCCATGCGGGCACTGCCGTACTCCAGGGAGTAGTCGACCCCGATGACCGGACCGGGCAGCTTTCCCGCCTTGCGCACGGTGAGCATGCCCACCCCCAGCATGGTCGCCAGAGGAGCCGCCAGAATGAACCCACGCGACTCCAGGCCCGCGACCGCATCGACGCGCCCGTCGTAGCGCAGCGCCAGGATCTCCATGAGCTCACGGAAGGCGGGGCCGTTGGCCAGCAGGGGCGTGATGTCCCTGAAGAGCACTCCGGGTTCGGGGAAGTCGGGGATCTCCCGCAGGTTGGAGACGACCAGATCACGGACCTCGGGGCCCAGTTCCTCGCTCATCGGTTCCTCCGTGTCTTGCGGGCGGGCTGGGCCGACTGGCCGAGGTGGCGTCCGGGCGTCACGGGGGCGACCCGGACGGCGGCGGCACCCGGGGCCGTGGGTGTCCCCTCGCCCTCGCTGCCCGCACGGGCCGCCCGGGCCGCCAGCACACGCTCATTGTGCTCGCGCGTGCGCTGGCGGCGGTCCTCCAACATCACCAGGAGCGGAGCCGCGATGAAGATCGAGGAGTACGCCCCCACGATCATCCCGACGAAGAGCGCCAGGGAGATGTCGGTGAGTGTGCCGGCCCCCAGCAGGACGGTCCCGATGAAGAGGATCGAGCCCACGGGCAGGAGTGCCACGACGGAGGTGTTGATGGAACGGACCATCGTCTGGTTGATGGCCAGGTTCACCAGTTCGCCGAAGGTGTAGCGCTGCTGGTCCCACACGCCCTTGGTCAGTTCCCTCACCTTGTCGAACACGACAACCGTGTCGTACAGGGAGTATCCCAGGATGGTGAGGTAGCCGATCAGGGTGGCGGGCGAGACCTCCACCTGCGTGACGGCGAAGAAGGCGACAGTGACGATCACGTCGTGGACCAGGGCCAGGATGGCGGCTGCCGACATCGTCAGTGAACGGAAGTAGACGGCCATCACCGCCGCGACCAGAACCATGAAGATGACGAGGGACTGGACTGCCTTGGAGGTCACGTCGTGGCCCCAGGTCGGGCCGATGGAAGAGGCCTGGACGTCATTGACGTCCACGTCGTAGGCGGCGGCGAGCGCCTCCCGCACCTCGCCGGTCTGCTCGGTGTCCAGGGCTGGGGTCTGCACTCGCAGGCCGTTCTGCCCCAAGGAGGACACACGGACCTCCGTGGTCACCCCCGTGCCGGTCACGGCGTCATAGGCCGCCTGTTGGGGGGCATTCGCGACACCGGTGACCGAGAACTGGGAACCGCCGGTGAACTCGATGGAGGGGTTCAGCCCCAGCACCGCGATGAGGACGCCCGAGATGACCACCAGTGCACCCGCAAGCGAGACGAAGAGCTTGCGACGCGGGATCACACGATAGGACTTGGATCCGGAGTAGAGGGCGTTGCCCCACTGGGCGAAGCTCATCATCGGTCCGTCTCCTTCGTCTTGTCGGCGCCTGCGTCCACGGCGTCCACCCCCTGCGTGCCTGCTTGCGCGTGGGCGGCCTCGAAGCGCCGCTCCGCCAGGGACCTGCGGTCCCCGCCCGCGCCAGCGCTCGTGGTGCCCGGGGTCGCGCCCCGCACCACCACGCGCCCGCGTCCCGCGTAGACCGCGGAGGAATGGGCCCCCAGGTGCTCGGGGTCCAGGCCCGAGAGCTTGTGACCCTCACCGAAGAACGGCACCCGGATGAGCAGCTCCATGACGGGATGGGTGAAGAAGAAGATGACCACGAGGTCGACGATCGTCGTGACACCCAGTGTGAAGGCGAAGCCCTGCACCCCTCCCACGGAGAGGAAGTAGAGCACGGCCGCGGCGATCAGGTTGACCAGGTCGGAGACAATGATGGTGCGCTTGGCCCGTTCCCATCCTTCATCGACCGCCGCCACCAGGGGACGCCCGTCGCGCACCTCGTCACGGATGCGCTCGAAGTAGACGATGAAGGAGTCCGCGGTGATACCCACCGCCACGATCAGGCCTGCCACACCGGGCAGTGACAGGCGGTACCCGATCAGCCAGGACAGCAGTGTGATGACCAGGTAGGTCATGCCCGCCGCCACCAGCAGGGAACCCGCGGAGAGCACGGCGAGCCCGCGGTACTGCCAGATCATGTAGAGGACGACCAGCAGGAGGCCGATGACACCGGCCCAGATGCCCTTCTCCAGATGGTCGGAACCCAAGGTCGCCGAGATCTGCTGCTCGGACTGGACGGTGAAGTCCAGGGGCAGGGAACCGAAGCTCAGCTGGTTGGCCAGCACCTTGGCTGAGGATGCGGTGAAGTTGCCGCTGATCTGTGCCTTTCCATCAGAGATCGGTGCGTCCATGGAAGGAGCCGTGATGACATTGCCGTCGAGGACGACCGCGAAGCGGTTGCGCGTGGCATCACTGGACTTCAGGTCGAAGAGCCGCTGGGAGGCCTCGGCGAAGGCCTGGGTGCCATCGGCGTCGAACTGCAGGTTGACACCCCACTTGCCGGTGGACTGGCCCTGGTTGTTGTAGACCATGCCTGCGGAGGCCGAGTCGAGGTTCGCGCCCTTCACGTCCACAGGCCCCAGGACGTACTTGTAGGTGCCCTCCGTGTCGCAGGCGACGAAGGGGGCCTGGGGATCCGAGACCGCGCCCTGTGCACGCGTGGAGGGATCCGTGCAGTCCAGCACGTAGAAGTCGAGCAGCGCCTTCTCAGTCACCCATTTCGGGTCGGAGTTGTCGGCGGGTGTGCCCTCCGGGGTGTCGGAGATCGTGCCGTCACCGTTGGTGTCGGCCAGCGTGCGGGCCTCCGCCTCGGGCAGGGCCGTCGTCACAGTGGTGGCGGACTGGGCCTCGTCGCCTGTCGCACCGCTCTGGGACTCCGGGGCCTCCGCCGTCTCGCCGCTCTGGATGTCTCCGCTCTGGATGTCCCCGCTCTGGGAGTCGCCGCTCTGCGCACCGGCGGACTCGCCGCCCGGCGTGGACTGCTGGGAGGCCGCGCCGGCCACGAGGACGGGGCGGAAGTCCATCTGGGAGGAGGAGCGGATCAGGTCCAGCGTCTCCTTGTCCGGGTGCCCGGGCAGGGAGACGACGATGTTGTCGCTTCCCATGGAGGTGATCTCGGCCTCGGCCACACCCGAGGCATCCACGCGGTTGCGGATGATGTTGATGGCCTCGTTGAGGTCCGCGCTGGTCACCTCCCGGTCCGAGCCGTCGGTGGCGGTGGGGGTGAGGATCAGCTGGGTGCCACCCTCAAGGTCCAGCGCAAGGCTGGGGGTCAGACCCGCACCCTTCGTCGCATGTCCCACGACCAGGGCGGCGATGCCCAGGACGATGACGATGAACAGGGTGATGAGGGTGCGCGCCGGACGGCGCCGTGTGGTGGCCACAGGTGGTGTTCCTTGGTGTGTCGAGGAGGGGTGGGGCGGATCAGTTCCGCTTGTCGTCCTCGTCGGTCTCGATGGGGGACTTCGGGGGCTGCGGGGCGTCGAGCCCGAGAACGGGTTCATCCTCGTCCTCGGGGAGGGTGTCGGCGGTGGCCGACTCCTCGACGGCGAAGGGGGGCTCACCGACGTCGCGGATCGCCTGGCGCTCCCAGTAGGTCTCCGTGCCGTCGGGGGTCTCCAGGATGACGATGTCGCCGTCCTGGTCCACGTAGCGACCCCAGAAGCCGAAAGCGGTCTTCACCCAGACACCGGGGACGAGGTCCTCCGCCATCTTGCGTTCGCGCTCCTGTTGCTGCGCCTGCATCTTCTTGCGGGAACGGGAGCTGAGCAGCATCATCGCGACCAGCATGACGCCCATGATGACCAGGAAGCCAATGTCCACGAGTACCTCTTTCCTCGGTCCGGTCCAGCCGGAGGTGCGTTGTCGCCCGTTGCAGTCTAGTGCCACGCCCTGCGGTGGGGACAACGGGTCCGCAGCGCCACCCCTGCCTGTGGGATGCCCCACACGCCGTCCATGGGCGCGGGCGTCTCCCACCTGGGGGACCCGGTCAGCCGGGGGGGCACCCGGAACCGGG
>JAKECL010000108.1 GCA_030460725.1 Propionibacterium sp. | reverse complement strand
CCCATCACGCATCCGGTGCGGATGTCCTCATTTGGCCCGAATGCGCACCGACCGCGGGCCGCAGCGGGAGGGCGACCAGCCAGAGCTGTGCTTCCACGGGAGCAGACCGATTCGTCGGTGCGTGCCCGGGACGGAGGAGGGGTGGGGGGGGGGGGGGGGGGCCGCCCCCCCCCCCCCCCCCCCGGGGGGGGGGGGGGGGGGGGGGCGCGGGGGGGGGGGGGGGGGCCCCCCGGGGGGGGGCCCGGCCGGGCCCCCCCCCCCCCCTCCTGGCTGGCCGGTGTCGGAGGGCTGCTCCGTCACCGGGTCCCGGTGACGGAACTCAGGCCATCTTGGTGCCGACGGAGCCCAGGCGCTCGCACGCCTCGACGACGCGGGCAGCCATCCCGGCCTCAGCGGCCTTGCCCCAGGCGCGCGGGTCATAGGTCTTCTTGTTGCCGACCTCGCCGTCGATCTTGAGGACGCCGTCGTAGTTCTTGTACATCCAGTCGGCCACGGGGCGCGTGTAGGCGTACTGGGTGTCCGTGTCGACGTTCATCTTGATGACGCCGTTGGCGACGGCGGTGGCGATCTCCTGGTCGGTGGAGCCGGAGCCGCCGTGCATGACCAGGTCGAAGGGGCGGTGGTCCAGCTTGTAGTGGGCCTGCACCTCCTCCTGGATGGTGCCGAGGATCTCGGGGCGCAGCTTCACGTGACCGGGCTTGTAGGCGCCGTGCACGTTGCCGAAGGTCAGGGCCGTGATGTAGCGGCCCTTCTCGCCCAGGCCCAGGGCCTCGACCGTCTTGATGGCATCTGCGGTGGAGGTGTAGAGCTTCTCGTTGATCTCGCCGACGACGCCGTCCTCCTCACCGCCGACCGCACCGATCTCGACCTCGAGGATCGTGTGGGACTCGACTGCCAGGGGCAGCAGGCGCTTGGCGATCTCGAGGTTCTCCTCCAGCGGGATGGCCGAGCCGTCCCACATGTGGGACTGGTACCAGGGGAGACGGCCGGCCTTGACCTCCTCCACCTCCAGTTCCATGAGTTTCTCGGTCCAGGACTCCAGGTTCTGCTTGGCGCAGTGGTCCGTGTGCAGCGCGACGGTCACGGGGTAGTTCTTGGCGACCTCCCGGGCGTAGGCGGCCATCGCCAGGGAACCGGCGATGCGGTCCTTGATCGAGGAACCCGACCAGTACTCGGCGCCACCGACGGACACCTGGATGATGCCGTCCGACTCGGCGTCGGCGAAGCCGCGCAGTGCGGCGGTCAGGGTCTGCGACGAGGTGACGTTGATCGCGGGGTAGGCGAACTTGCCGTCCCTCGCGCGGTCGAGCATCTCGTTGTAGACCTCAGGGGTTGCGATGGGCACAGGAGCCTCCTTGTTGACTGAGAATCTGTCCCTCCGATTGTCCCACACCTGCACGGCGGTGAGGAGGGGGTGAAGGTCCCGACGGACAGGGTGACTCAGTGGTTCCCGTCAGCCGCCCGTCCGCTGTTCGCCCCGCCCCGGCAGCCCTCGTGGCCCGTCACCCAGGCCCACATGGCGATGGCCGCCGCGTGCCCGACATTCATCGACCGGGTCGACCCGTGCTGGGAGATGTGCAGGACACGGTCGCACTCGGCCAGCATCTGATCGCTCAGTCCGCCCGACTCCTCACCGAAGACCAGTACGACGCGCTCCGGCAGGTCTGCCCCCTCCAGCGGTTCCGATCCCTCCACATTGTCGATGCCCACCAGCGTCAATCCCCGTTCCCGGGCATCGGTGGCCAGGGACGCCGCGTCCGGGAGGTGGTCCACGTCCATGTAACGGTCGGTGACCATGGCCCCACGGCGGTTCCAGCGGCGCCGACCCACCACGTGGACCCTGGATGCCCCCAAGGCGTTGGCGGTGCGCACGATGGATCCGATGTTGAAGTCGTGGCCGAGATTCTCCACCGCGATCTCGAAACCCTGCGAACGACGCCGCAGGTCCTCCCGGATCGACGACATCCTCCAGTAGCGGTAGCGGTCCTCCACATTGCGATGGTCCCCTGACTCCAGGAGTTCCGGGTCCAGGTGCTCCCCATCCGGCCAGGACCCGCGCCCTCCCGGCCACGGACCCACCCCCCTCAGCGTCACGCGATCCGCGTCCTGTCGGGACCGGGCGATCTCCACCGGACTGGACGATGTGCCGGGACCGGGACCGGGACCCGCACCGGGCCCGGGCCGCGCGGTGTCGGTGTCGGTGTCGGTGGGCGCAGTGAGCGCGCCTGCACCGCTGGGCGTGGGCATGGTGTTCTCCGGCAGGGGCCGGTCATCGCCACCTCTGGTGCGGGCGCCGCGCTGTGCACTCATCGCCGACCGTGGCTCCTCCTGTGGGAGAGCTGCGGCGCCGCCCTCGTCACCGCAGATGGGAACGCAACGATGGGAGGGGGGACGCATGCGCCCACACTACCTGCGACACCGTCCGCGCTGACGCGGCACGCAGGGGTGCGGGCGCGGGCCACGGGCGGCTAGATTGAGGGCATGACGAGCACAGCCGCGCATTCCCTCCCCCTGTCCGAAATGCCCCCGATCACCGCTTGGCTCTCCGACATGGACGGGGTGCTGGTCAGCGAGAACAGGGCGCTGCCCGGAGCCCAGGACTTCCTCGATGCACTGCAGAAGCAGGAAATGCCGTTCCTGGTGCTCACGAACAACTCGATCTTCACCAACCGCGACCTGTCCGCGCGTCTGGCTCGGGCCGGGCTGATCGTGCCCGAGGAGCGGATCTGGACCTCGGCCAATGCCACCGCGGCATTCCTCACCCAGCAGTCCCCCAACTCCACCGCCTATGTCATCGGTGAGGCCGGTCTGACGACAGCCCTGCACAACGCCGGCTACATCATGACCGATGCGGATCCGGAGTTCGTGGTGCTGGGCGAGACCCGCAACTACGACTTCAACGCACTGACACGGGCGATCCGACTGATCGAGAACGGCGCGAAGTTCATCGCCACCAACCCCGACGTCACCGGCCCCTCCGACGAGGGCACCCTGCCCGCCACCGGATCCGTCGCGGCGATGGTCAAGGCAGCGACCGGCCATTCCCCCTACTTCGTCGGCAAGCCGAACCCGGTGATGATCCGTGCGGGACTGAACCGCCTGGGCATCCACTCCGAGGACGCGGCCATGGTCGGGGACCGCATGGACACGGACGTGCGGGCAGGTGTGGAGGCCGGGCTGCGCACCCACCTGGTGCTGTCCGGGTCGACACGCGCCGACCAGGTCGGGAACTTCCCGTTCAGGCCCTTCGGGATCCACAACGGGATCGGGGACCTGGTGGCGTTGGTCGAGGCCTCCCGAGGCTGAGGACCCGTGGCCCGTGGCGGGCTGATTGACCCGCCGCGTGATGCACCGCCAGGCAGTGCACCGCCGCGCGATGCACCCTCGCGCAGCGCACCGCCGCGCCTCCGAACCCGCACGCCGTCGCCGCCACCCACTCCGACGTCACTCCAGGCCGATGTCCCCCAGGCCCAGTGCGTGCAGATAGGGGTACCCGGCGGCCTCGATGCGCTCCTTCGCCCCCGTCGAGCGGTCCACGATCACGGCGACCGCGACCACTGTCGCCCCTGCCTCCTCCACCGCGGCGGCGGCCTCCAGCGGCGACCCGCCAGTGGTGGAGGTGTCCTCCAGGATCACCACGCGCCTGCCCGCGATGTCCGGGCCCTCCACGCGTCGACGCATCCCGTGGTCCTTCGCGGCCTTGCGCACGACGAAGGCGTCGACGTCGAGGCCGCGTGAGGCTGCGGCGTGCAGGATGGCGGTGGCCACGGGGTCGGCCCCCATGGTCAGCCCGCCCACGGAGTCGTAGTCGCCGGGGGCGAAGCCCGACTCCTCCAGCAGGTCGAGCATGACGTGGCCGATGAGCGGCGCAGCCTCATGGTGCAGGGTCGCGCGGCGCATGTCGACGTAGAAGTCGGACTCGCGCCCCGACGCCAGCGTGACCTTCTCGTGGACCACGGCCAGGTCGCGCACGAGTTCGGCGAGGCGGGCCTTCTGGGAGTCATTCGTCATGGCCCCAGCCTATCGGGCGCGACAGGCGCGGCCCCGCCCTCGTCGGCGGTGGCGCTGCGGTGGCCCTGTGCCGAGCGCATCCCATGTCCGGGCCACGGACAACCCGCGCTGACGAGGGCGGCGCCGCCTGGTCCATGGCGCGCCCCGCGGCAGGCGGTGCGGGCAGGCCGGACTCAGGTGTGGGGCACGCGACGCACGATCGCGCGCACGAGACTGCGCGGGGCCAGCCGGGTCAGCGCAGAAGTCGCTCTGTACAGCGGCGTCGGTGTGACCTGGGTGCGCCCTCGTCGCACGGCCTGCAGGGCGGAGGAGACCACGCGGTCCGGGGTGGCCCAGATCCACCCGGGGGTGGAGGAGAGCTCCATGCCCGCGGCCTCGTGGAAGTGGGTGCGGGTCAGACCCGGGCTGACCACGGTGGCAGTGACGCCCGTGCCGCGCAGTTCCTCCGAGAGTCCCTCGGTGAAGGCACGCACCCACGCCTTGTGGGCGGAGTAGGTGCCCATGCCGGTGTCTGCCGCAACCGAGCCGACATTGAGGATGGCTCCGTGCCCGCGAGCGCGCATGGCGCGTGCTCCCGCGTGGGAGAGGACCATGACCGCGCGCACCATGACGTCCAGGGCGCGCTCCTCGGCGGCGAGGTCGTCCTCCAGGAACGCGCGTCCCAGGCCGAATCCGGCATTGTTGACCAGGAGCCCGATGGGGGCGGGTGTCGCGAGTGCGGAGGCGGGACCGCGGTCAGCCTCCAGGGAGGCTCCACCCTCCTCGCGCACGGGGACGTCGCCCGCGAACCTGCGGTCCACATCCGGTATGGCCGGTCCACCCGGCTGGGACAGTCTGCGAGCCACCCGGGCGACGTCCCCGGGATCCGAGAGGTCCGCAGGCAGCACCTCCACCCGTACAGCCGCGACCTGTCGCAGACGCGTGGCCAGTTCCTCCAGGCGTTCCTGCGTGCGGGCGACGATCACCAGGTCGTGGCGGGCGGCGGCCAGCTGCCAGCAGAACTCCTCGCCGATACCTGAGGTCGCGCCCGTGACCAGTGCTGTTCCCATGGCGACATCGTAGATGCCGCGTGGGGCGCGGCCTCCACAGCGGTGGATGTGCGGAGGAGCGATCGCCTTCGATCTTCCTGGTCGTACAGTTCGTCGCGTGCACACGAGAACACTCACCGCAGAGGATCTGGCCACAGGCCCTGCATGGATGGACGATCCCCTGATCCACCGGGACCACTGGCGAGACTCCTCGACCCGCGCCCTGGTGGCGGTCGAGAACGGACGGTCCGTCGGGGTTGCGACGATGTGGGTCCCTGCCGCCAACGCCGCGACCTACCGGTGGACCCATGCCGCGTGGGCACCCACCGCTGACGGTTTCGAGGACGTCCTGGCAGAGGTGGTCCGAACAGAGGTGGACCAGGGAGCCACGTCCGTCGCACTCGATCCGCAGCGCCGACCACTGGCCCTCACGGTCGTCTCCGTGGACTGCGATCCGCCCGTCATCACCGCAGAGACCGTTGCCCCCGACATCCCCGACGGCGAGCGGCTGCTGGGAGGGTGCCCGCGACGTTCCTTCGACGTCCTGGCCTCCCGCGGCCTGTCCTCGGTGGAGCTGGACGGCCATGTGAGCGATCCGCACCTGCTCCCGGTCTGGGTGCGCCTGGAACCCACTGGTCAGTGGTTCCATCTGGTGGAGATCCCCGTCGACGAGGTCTGAGCAGAACTCGCTGCCCGCTGCCCGGCCCGGTCCTGCTGCCCGACTCGGTCCGGCACCGCGGCCCCTCACCACGACCCGTCCCCCGGCACCGACCTGTCGGCGCAGCGCCGGAACCGTAGGCTGGACACATGAGGATCGCCACCTGGAACGTCAACTCCATCCGCACCCGCGTCGACCGCGTCGTCGCCTTCCTGGAACGCTCGGGCACGGATGTACTGGCCATGCAGGAGATCAAGTGTCGTCCCGACCAGTTCCCCACCGCCCCGTTCGAGGCGGCCGGCTACCAGGTGGCGGTGCACGGGCTCAACCAGTGGAACGGTGTGGCAGTGGCCTCCCGTCTGCCCGTCACGGATGTCCAGCAGGGCTTCCCCGACCAGCCCACGTGGGGTGACCCCGGTGTCGTGGAGGCCCGGGCCCTGGGCGTGACGATCGCCCAGCCGCCCTCGTCGACCGGGGAGGCACCACGGGACCTGACGATCTGGAGCCTCTACGTGCCCAACGGACGGGAGCTGGACAACCCCCACTACGCCTACAAGCTGGAGTGGCTGGCGAGCCTGCGCCGCGATGCGCGCGCCTGGCTGGAGGCGAATCCCTCGGCCCGCATCGCGCTGGTCGGGGACTGGAACGTGGCGCCCACCGACGCCGATGTGTGGGACATGGGTTTCTTCGCCGGCAAGACCCACGTCTCCCCGCCCGAGCGTGCCGCCTTCGCGGCCTTCGCCGAGGACGGCTGGGTGGAGGTCACGCGCCCACGCGTCACGAACTACACCTACTGGGACTATCAGCAGTTGCGCTTCCCGCGCAACGAGGGCATGCGCATCGACTTCGTCTACGCCTCGCCGACACTCGCCGCCGAGGTCACCGGCGCCGCGATCGACCGCGACGAGCGCAAGGGCAAGGGTGCCTCCGACCACGTGCCGGTGGTCGTGGACCTCGACTGAGGCGGGGCGGGCTGTCGATCCGGGTGGG
>JAKECL010000107.1 GCA_030460725.1 Propionibacterium sp. | reverse complement strand
CCCACCGGCCCGGATGGTGCGCATGAGAAGGCAGCGGGAGGAACGGGCGCGCAGGCACCCGCAGGGATGACGCCGCGGCTCGACGCTGAGGGCTGAGTCCCGTGCGGGAGGCAGGGGGCGTGGCGGTCCTGTGGTGCTGGGGTCCTGGGGGTTCAGGCCCTGCGGGTGGACTGGTGCCAGACCATGCGCGCGCCGCCCCTGCTCCCGGGCGTGGCACAGGACCACACGCTGGACTCCAGGGAGGCACCGTCCTCCCAGGACATGCGGTAGACGACGAGCCAGGCGTCCTCCCCCAGTGCGGTGGCGTGCATCCGACCGATCCGCAGTCCCGCTGGCACGGGACCGCCGAGCCCACGGGAGGTGGTCCCCTCCGGCCACACCCTGCGGGCGTCGGGACCCGAGAGCGCGCGCAGTGTATCGGCGTCACCTGCCGCCCAGGCGCGGATGAAGGACTTCTCGGAGTCCAGGACCATCGCCTCGTCCCTGCCGGTGGCGCTCTCGCGGGCGGAGTCCGGTGGGGTGGTGCCAGCGTCGCCGGGGTTCCCCGGAGCTCGGTCGCGGTCCGCGGCCTGCGCGGCCGGGGTGGCGGTGTGGGTGCCGGTGGCGGGGCCTGACCCGTCCCCCGTCCCTGACCCCGGCGACCGTCTCCCGGAGAAGCCGGGTCCCCCCGGTGCGACGAGGCCCTTCTGGTGCATCTCCGCAGCACCTCGGGCCAGGTCGTCGGCGCGTTCGTTCAGGGGGTGCCCGGCGTGCCCGCGCACCCATTCGAAGGTGACCGTGCGCCCTTGCATGGCCTCGTCGAGGGCCTTGACGACCTCCAGGTTCTTGATGGGCTTCTTGTCCGCCTTCTGCCAGCCCCGCTTCTTCCACCCGTGACGCCATTTGGTGACCGTGTTGATGGCGTACTGGGAGTCAGCCAGGACGTGCAGGGGCTCCCCTCCCAGTCCCGCATCCGCGGTGGCCCGCAGGAGCTCCAGGACAGCGGTGAGTTCGCCGAGGTTGTTGGTGCCGTGGTCCCAGCCCCCTGAGTCCCAGCAGTCCTCGGAGACCACCCACGCCCATCCTGCCGGCCCCGGGTTGCCCAGTGCCGAGCCATCCACGGCCGCTGTGATCGTCATGGCGCCATGGTATCCGCGCAGGAAGTGCGCCCCCTGTCAGCCGTCCTCCTCATGGCTGGCAGGGGGACCGGGGGGCGCGGGCGCTGACTCCCCCTGGAGCGGGAAGCCTTCGGCGTCCAGATCCCACCGACCGTCGGCCGAAACCATGGTCGCGAGGCAGCTTCGACCTGGGGGAAGGACCCTGACGACGGTTCGCCCCCCACGGGAGGCGCAGAGCGCCTCGACCGTCCTGGCGACCACGCGCTCGCGCACGTCCTCGGCCAGTGGACGGTCTGAGTGGTCGTCCAGCAGGACCACATCCACGCCACGTGTCCGGGCAGCCCGCGCGGCGCTCACGACCTCGGTCCCGGTGAAGAAGGGAGCCCGCATCTCATCGCGCAGCTCCGCCTCCAGGAGGGTGGCCTCCAGACGGACCTCTGGCGTCACAGGGACGTCAGAGGCCAACAGCTCGAGCACCGGACGGGCGCGGCGGGCCACGGAGGCCAACGCGTCGGACATCAGCTGGGCCGTGCGTTCGTGGACCTGCATCTGCGCGGCGAGTTCGTGCTGACGGTTCTGGTCGAGGGCGATGGCGACTGCCGT
Source organism: Propionibacterium sp. (assembly GCA_030460725.1). GTDB lineage: Bacteria > Actinomycetota > Actinomycetes > Actinomycetales > Actinomycetaceae > Pauljensenia. The sequence continues at coordinate 4,998 of JAKECL010000107.1, read as the reverse complement.
GCGGGAGGACCAGCGTGAGGCGAGGTACCAGAGAGCCACGGTGGCGGACTGCCCGAAGACATAGCTGATCGCGACCTCCAGGGGGCGTCCGGTGGCCAGGACCCAGGCAAGCCCGGCCAGGAACATCATCCCCATGGAGATCCCGGCCCACCCCGCGCGCAGGCGGACGACCAGTCCCAGGCACAACAGCGTGCCCGCCCCTGCGGACCAGGCGGCGTACCCCGGCCAGCCGGGACCGGGAATGGCGAAGAGGACGGCGGCGTTCCCTGCTCCCACGACCAGGGCGGTGAGGGCCGCGACCCAACTCGGCAGCTCCGTCCGCGGCCAGGAGCGCAGCAGGAGGCTGCCGACCACACCCATGGCGCAGAAGGTGAGGGCTGGTGGCACCACAGAGCTGTAGTCGCCCGACACCAGCACCAACACGATGCCCTGGCACGCAAGTGCGACTGCCGAGAGAATCCTGGCACCGCGCGTCTCCATGAAGGCCGACACTGTCACCCGCGGAGGATCCTCCTCCCATCCGGAGGAGTCCCCCAGCACGGAGGGGTACCCCCCACCACCCGGCCACACCCGGGCCGGCGGCGCCGCCCGCGGGGCGCGCCCCCCCCCCGCCCCCGCCCCCACTCCCGGGGGAGGGCTGCCGGTTCGCAGTCGCCCCGTTCACAGTCGCCCGGCTCCCGGTCACAGGGGCCCCCGGCGCGGGGACCCCTGCCTGCCCGTCCCGATGCCCACCGGCCCCCGCCCCAGCGTGTCCGGGCCAGTGCATCACCACACTGGTGCCAGCTGTGGGGCGCGTGACGATGTCGGCGCGACCTCCCACCGCCTGCATGCGTCCCAGGATGGAGGAGCTGATCCCGTGGCGTCCGGGGGTCACATTCCCGGGGTCGAAGCCACACCCGTCGTCCCACACGCGGATGGTGACCTCTCCCTCGGTGCAGGACATGTCCACGCCCCTGGAGACCGGCGGGTCGCCGGGCCGGGCGGCGTGGCGCAGCGAGTTCGTGAGCGCTTCGCCGGTGGCGTCCAGGAGAGCCTGGGCGACATCGTGGGGGAGGTCCGTCGACTCCTGCGGGGAGGGCTGCCCCCGGGAGGGGACACCTCCTGACTGCCAGGAGACCCCGACAGGGACGGCGTTGGCCCTGGCGCGGCGTTCGACTTCGGTGAACAACGCGTGCACATCGTCCAGATCCCTCCCCGCCTCGCGGTGTTCCAAGGAGTCCAGTGCGGTGCGGGCGATGTCGCCCAGCATCAGCCGATCCTGGACGTCCCCCGCCAGGGGGACCAGGGCGCTGAGCACGTGGTCGTGGACGTAGTCGTCGAGGAGTTGGCGGGCTGTCGTCCGGGCGCCCTCCTCGGCAACGGCGTGCTCCTGGGCACGTCTGGCAGCGCGGGAGCGGTCCAGCCACTGGGCCTGGCCGATCAACCAGGTCACGGCCAGCACGTAGACGAGGTCGTAGGCGAGCTGGTGGAGGGGGGCCTCGAAGGCGCGGGAGGTGAGGGCTCCGTGCGCAGAGGCTCCGACCCACACCTGGAGCGGTACGAGCGCGAGGACATAGGAGAAGCCCAGGGCGGGGGGCAGGAGCAGCGGGACCATCGTCACCAGGGAGATCCCGAACCCGACCAGCAGTGGAATGTTGGGTGTGGCGGCCTGTGTGGCCAGGGGCGTGGGCGCCGCCAGGAGGGACTCTGCTCCCAGGGCCACCACGTAGAGGACCAGGGTGAGCAGTGACGCCCATCGCCACACCCGGTCCAGCGTGCTCGCCCGGCGCGCTGATCTCCCCTCCACTGGGTCCCCGCGGTGGAGGCGGTTGGAGAGGAGGGCGCCCAGTGACGCGGCGCCGGAGATGAGGGGGAGGCCGAGGAGGGGGAGGAGGACCAGAACGACCAGCTGTCGGGGTGCGTTGCGGAACTCGATGAGTGCCGCCGGGAAGTTGCCCACCACGCTGGTCGTCATTCCCAGCATGTGCACGATGACGAAGACGCGTTGGACCAGGACGGAGTAGGTGCCGTCCTCCCAAGGGAAGATGCGGACGTGGCGACGGATGCCGGGGGACGTGGAGGCGCCCGGGGAGGCACCGCGCCGCGACCCGCTCACGCGCCGGGTTCGTAGTAGCTGACCAGGCCGTCCTCCGCGGCACGGCGGAACAGATCGATGCGGGAGTCCGCCGGACGACCCACGGAACGGTACTTGTCCCGGATACGTGCGACGTAGGTGTCGACGGTGTAGGAGGAGATGCCGAGTTGGCGTGCGACGACACCCGAGGTCTCCCCCGAGGCGTAGCGGGTCAGGACTTGCGCCTCCGTCTGCGTGAGGTGCTCGGAGACGAAATCGTCATCGGCATCCAGTGCCGCCGCCCAGTCGAGTCCGGGCATGGTTCTCCCCTCCGCAGCCTCCATCACAGCGTCAACCAGTTCGCTCGGAGGGGCGGACTTGCGCACGATGGACAGGGCTCCCGCTACGATCGACTCGCGCACGAGGACGGGGTCGTCTGCAGAGGTGTAGATGACGACAGGCACCCCCATCGAGTTCATCGACAGGAGGTTCTCCGTGGGAGTTGACCCGTCGGCGAGGCGCAGGTCCAGGACGACGACCCGAGGTCCCGGACACGGGCCCACCAGCGCCGCGGTGTGGACGTGGCGGACCTCGACGGGACGGCCTGCCTCGGCCATGGCCTGGGCCACCCCGAGACCGACGATCTCGTGGTCGTCGATGACGACCACGGACAGGGAACCAGGGCAACCACTGGTGTCAGACATGGCAGGGACCTCCTCCGGGCGCGCGGGTGCGCGGCACAGGGTTCAGTCTGAACCGAGTGGGCTCCCCGGGGAGCGGTTTCGTCGGTCGTGGTCCGTGATCTGGTGTGCGCGGATGGGATGGGTCAGTACACACGCGGGGTGGGGGAGGTGTACAGGAAGTAGGACCTGCCTCCACAGCGGTGGTGCGCCCTAGCGTGTGGGGGTGTGGGCGCCCGGGTGGCGACCCACCCGGGGAACGTGGTCCGGACACAGGCGGGTGTCCGGACCATTCCCGCATCCGGCCACCTGCCCGCGCACGGCACCCCGGGCGTCAGTCGCTCACGCCGACCTGCCCCAGGGCGAAGGCGAACTCCTCCGCGCGGGAGTCCCAGGCCCCGTAGCGTCCGGACTTCCCGCCGTGACCGGCCACCATCTGGGTGCGCAGCACGATGGGGCGGGCCACCGGGTCGTTCGTCGCCGCGGCCCTCAGCCGCTGCACCCACTTGGCGGGCTCGACGAAGAACACGCGCGTGTCGTTGAGTGAGGTGGAGGCGAAGATCGCCGGGTACTGCGTCCCCTCGCGCACATTCTCATAGGGGGAGTAGGAGCGCATCACCCGGTAGATCTGCTCCGACTCGATGGGATTGCCCCACTCCTCCCACTCGCCCACCGTCAGGGGCAGGGAGGGGTCGAGGATCGTGGTGAGGGCATCCACGAAGGGCACCCCGGCCAGCACGACCCGGAAGGCGGAGGGGTCCAGGTTCGCCACGGCCCCCATGAGGAGTCCCCCGGCCGACCTGCCCTCGGCCACCAGTCGGTCCTCGCCCACCCACCCGGAGGACACGAGCCAGTGGGCGACGTCCACGAAGTCGGTGAAGGTGTGGGGCTTGCGTTCCAACTTCCCGTCCTCGTACCAGGCGCGCCCCATCTCCCCGCCACCGCGCACGTGGGCGATGGCGTAGACCACGCCACGCTCCAGGAGCGGCAGGCGCATGACGGAGAAGTAGGGGTCGATGGAGACCTCATAGGATCCGTAGCCGTAGATCCAGCCCGGGGCGCCGGATCCCGGCTCCACATCGCGGCGGTGGACCAGGGACACGGGCACCCGGGTGTGCCCGTCGCGGGCCGTCACCCACACGCGTTCCTCCACGTAGTCGCCGGCGTCCCAACCCGGAACCTCCAGCTCCTTGAGCACACGGCGCGCCCCCGTGCGGGGGTCGACCTCGACGACCTGGGGCGGTACCGCCAGGGACTGGTGCTCCACGCGGAAGGACCGGTCCTCGAAGCGGGGTCCGGCTGCGGACTCGATGGTGCGCACCGGGGAGTCCGACTCCACGAAGCGGCCCGCGTCCCACACAGTGCCGAGCTGCTGGGCTGTCAGGGACACGTCCGTGCAGGGGTTCGCGCGCAGGTGGTACTCGACCTGGGTGAGGCCCTGGGAGCGCAGGCTGAGCAGCATGAACGTGGAGAACGCCTCCACACCCAGCAGACGTTCACCCGGAGCGGCCTCCCGCAGGGGGACCCAGGAGTCGGGTGGGGCCAGCAGGGGAAGGGCTCTCGCATCTGCATCTGCACCCGAACCGGTGATGGCATCGCCCGCCGCTGCGCCCCGCGACGCAGCTGCGTCGCCCTCGTCGGCGCAGCCACGGGTGGACACGCCCCCGCCCAGGGGCCGCAGGAAGGGGGAGAGGTCGCCGGGCAGCGCGGCGGCGGCCAGCGTGCCCTCCCGGGAGGTGGCGGAGTGGAGGAGCAGCAGGTGGTCCCCGGCGGGCTCGACGTCGACGAGGACGTCGCGGGTGCGCCCGGTCACGGGGATCGGCGCGCACTCGGGATGCGTGGTCGACCAGAGCCACACCTCCGAGGTGGTCGTGGACTCGGCGAGGATCTCCACCCAGGCCCGGTCGCGGCAGGGGGCGAAGTAGAGGGCGAAACGCTCGTCGGGCTCCTCCAGGACCAGGCGGTCGGTGGAGGGATCGGTGCCGACCTCGTGGAGCCACACCTGGTGCTGGCGCCAGGCCTTGTCCACGCGCGGGTAGAGCAGGAAGCGGCCGTCCGCCGACCAGGCGAGGCCCTGGCCGGTGCCGGTCACCCCCTGGTCGAGGACTGCACCCGTGGCGACGTCCTGGACGAGGACGTCCCAGCGTTCGTCCCCGCTGAGGTCGCGTTGCCAGGCGATGCGGGTGGCGTCGGGGGAGGGGGAGAGCGCGGGGAGGCGGAAGAACTCCTGGCCGCGGGCCTGCTCCTCCTCATCCACCAGCAGCA
>JAKECL010000106.1 GCA_030460725.1 Propionibacterium sp. | reverse complement strand
GGGCGCCGCCCCCCGGGGCGGGCGCCCCCCCCGGGGGGGGGGGCCCCCCCCCCTCCCGCGTCAGGTGGGGGACCCCCGGGACCCGGCACATGGTCGTGTCGGGCTGTGAGTACTCCCACACCGACTTGCGTCCCGTTTGGGTCCATGGGAATAATGTGGGGTGCCGGTCGCGTTGTGACTGGCAGGTTCTGATGGACTCCCGAAGTCGGGAGCGTCCCGAACCCACCGACGTTCGCCACCGCGGTTGCCTGTGCTCCATCTGCACATACCCCGGCGGCATCTGAGGAAGAGGAAGAAGAAGAGAAGAATGCACATGCAGAAGAACAACCGAATGAACGACATCAACACCCCGGCGACGACGGTTTCCGTCCACGACCGGTTCAGCGGCCGACAGGCCAACAATCTGTTCGCCCAGCAGCTTCCCGAGGCCGTGCGGCCCTGGTTCGAGGACTGGAACGACGATGAGGGTATTGCGACCGCCATCGAGGCGCTGCGCGAGCCCCACATGCGTACGCGGGCAGCTGACTACCTCGGCCTGGAGCTGATCCCGGCGGCCTGAGGGATGCCGCCCGGACCCCCGTGGGGGTGGGGCGGCACCGTGGCGGTACCCCGAGTGGGATTCGAACCCACAACAAGCCGGGTTTGAGCCGACCGCCTCTGCCAGTTGGGCTATCGGGGCTGCACGCGAGTGTGCCCTGCAAGGATAGGATAGCGATCGCTCCGTGAACAACCTGAGGACCGAACATGACTGCTGATCAGACTGCACCCCGCCGCGTTCTCGTGGCCGAGGACGAGACACTCATCCGCCTCGACATCGTCGAGACGCTGACCGGCGCCGGATTCGAGGTGGTCGGTGAGGCGGGAGACGGTGAGGAAGCTGTGAAGCTGGCCCTCGAACTGGAGCCCGACCTGTGTGTCATGGACGTCAAGATGCCGAAGATGGACGGCATCACGGCGGCGGAGAAGATCCTCAAGGAGCTCTCCTGTGCAGTGGTCATGCTCACGGCCTTCAGTCAGACCGAGCTGGTCGAGCGTGCACGGGACGCGGGCGCCATGGCCTACGTCGTCAAGCCCTTCAGCCCTGCCGACCTGATCCCGGCCGTGGAGATCGCACTCTCACGCCACCAGGAGATCGAGTCCCTGGAGGAGGAGATCGCCGACCTCTCCGACCGTTTCGAGACGCGCAAGCGCGTGGACCGGGCCAAGGGCCTGCTCATGAAGAACATGGGGATGTCGGAGCCCGAGGCGTTCCGCTGGATCCAGAAGACCTCCATGGACCGCAGGTTGTCCATGCGCGAGGTCGCCGACGCCGTCATCGACCAGGTCGAGGACTGAGACCGGGACGAGTTGCGTCGCCGCAGGCCCGGCAGGGCCTGTGACGACGCGAGGGGGCCCCCCCCCCCCCCCCCCGGGGGGGCCCCCGGGGGGGGGTTGTGGGGCGGGGGGGGGGGGGGGGGGGGGCGGGGGGGGGGGGGGGGGGGGGCGGGGGGGGGGCCCCCCCCCCGGGGGGGGGGGGGGGGGCCCCCCTCGCATGCACCAGCACGTCCTTCCACCTCAGACGGTGGTGGGGGAGTCCACAGGAGGGGCGCCCGCGCCCCTCTGCCCCCACCCCGGCCCACCGAGGATCCTGTTGGTGACCCGTGCCGAGGAGATCAGCGTCCCGCCCTCGTCGCGGATGTCGACGAGATGGACGGTGGAGGTGCGCCCGAGGTGGAGGGCAGTGGCCACGGCGGTGACCTGCCCGCTGCGCGTGGAGCGCAGGTGGGAGATCGACAGTTCGACCCCCACCGCGCTCCTGGCACCGACGCTCCATGCCTGGGCCTGGGCGGCCAGGGAGGCCGCGGTCTCGGCCAGGGCAGCGGAACCACCCCCGTGCAGCAGTCCGACGGACTGCCTGTTGCCCTCCACCGGCATGGTGAGGACGGTGCGCTGCGCCGTGTGCTCGATCACCTCCATCCCCATGCGTTCGATGAGGGTGCCCGGCCAGTGCAGACCCACGAAAGAGGGGGGCGTGGGCACTTCCGTGTCGTCGATGTCGCTCATGGGCCCTAGGGTGTCACGTGTGACGGACACGCTGCTGATCATCGACGGCCACTCGGTGGCCTTCCGCGCCTTCTACGCCCTGCCCTCGGACACCTTCCGCACCTCCACCGGACAGTGCACGAACGCCGTCTACGGCTTCGTCTCCATGTTGGTGCGCCTCCTGGAGACCGAGAAGCCGACGCATGTGGCCGTCGCCTTCGACCTCTCGCGTCACTCCTTCCGCACGGAGGAGTACCCCGAGTACAAGGGCACCCGTGCAGAGACCCCACCGGAGTTCGTCGGCCAGGTCGAGCTGATCCGCGACGTGCTGGAGGCCATGGGCATCCGCTCCCTCACCAAGGAGGGGTACGAGGCGGACGACATCCTGGCCACGCTGTCCACCGAGGCATCGGCACAGGGATGGCGGGTGCTGGTGGCCTCGGGGGACCGCGACTCCTTCCAACTCGTCAACGACCGTGTCACCGTGCTCTACCCCGGCCAGGGACCGGGCGACCTGCGTGAGATGACCCCCGAGGCCATCGAGGCCAAGTACGGGCTGCCCCCGCAGCGCTATCCCGAGTTGGCGGCCCTGGTGGGGGAGACCTCCGACAACCTGCCCGGTGTGCCGGGTGTGGGCCCCAAGACCGCGGCGCAGTGGATCACGAAGTTCGACGGTCTGGACAACCTGCTGGCCCAGGCCGACAAGGTCGGTGGAAAACGCGGCGAGGCCCTGCGCGAGCACCTGGACGACGTGCGCCGCAACCGGCATCTCAACCACCTCCTCACCGACCTCGACCTGGGTGTCGCACCGGCGCAGCTGCGTCGCGGTCCCACGGACCGGGGGGCCGTGGAGGATCTCTTCGACACCCTGGAGTTCACCGGCCTGCGCACACGTGTCCTGGCCGTGGCCGGGATCGGCCTGCCCGGCGCAGGCGCAGTGGGGGCTGATGACCAGACCGCGGACCCGGGTGCGCCGGGAGGGGCGGGCGTCACTCCCGGTGCCGGGTCGGATGTGGGGGCCACCGACTCGGGCAGGGACGCAGGCGCCAGTGCGCCGGAGTCCCCGGGGTCACAGGACCCCTCCTCCGCACGGACCACCGACGAGGAGGGGAGCGCCCCTGAGATCGTCATTGCCACGCCGGACACGGACATCACTGCCTGGCTCTCCGGGACCACCGCCCAGGATCCGGCCACCCGGAACCCGGCAGAGGAGTCCGACGGCGGCAGCGACATCGAGGGGCCTCTGCTGGGTCTGTGGGTCGAGGGATCCCGTCTGCCCGCCCGCGGTGACACCGAGCGCGTGGCGTTGGCACTGCCCGGCCGCGTCCTGGTCATCGAGGCCGATGCGGTGACTCCTGAGCAGGACGCGGCGCTGGGGGACCTGCTCTCCCGTGCCACTGGTCTGGTCGTCCACGACGGCAAGGGCACCTGGCATGCCCTGCGCGGTCGGGGATGGGACATGCACAGCCCCGCCTTCGACGTGGAGCTGGCCGCCTACCTGCTGCGACCCGAGCAGCGCGGCTACGATCTGCCTGCCCTCGCCCTGCGCTACCTGGGACGTGAGGAGACCCAGGAGAGCAGCGACGACGCGCTCTTCGCCCTCGACGACGTCTCCGGGGAGCAGGAGGAGGTCCCGACCCACTCCCAGCAGCGCTGCGCCCGCGCGGCCTCCACCCTGCTGGACCTGCGTGACGTCCTCGTCCCCCGTCTGTCCCAGCAGGACGAGACCGATCTGCTCGGCCAGATGGAACTGCCCCTCCAGGCGGTCCTGGCGCGGATGGAGGACACCGGGATCGCTGTCGACACGGCCGTCCTGGACGGTCTGCGTGACGAGCTGTCGGGTGGGGTGGAGCGCGCCGCCGCCCAGGCCTACGAGGCCATCGGCCGCCAGGTGAACCTCTCCAGCCCCAAGCAGCTCCAGGAGGTCCTCTTCGACCAGCTCGACATGCCGCGCACGAAGAAGACGAAGACGGGGTGGACCACCAACGCCGAAGCCCTCCAGGAGCTCTACGCCCGCACCGGACACCCCTTCCTGGAACACCTCCTCACCCACCGCGACCGCATCAAGCTCCTGCAGATGGTGGAGACCCTGCGCGCAACGGTGGGGGTGGACCAGCGCATCCACACGACCTTCTCCCAGGTCGTGGCCGCCACGGGGCGTCTGGCCTCCTCGGACCCGAACCTCCAGAACATCCCCGCGCGCACCGCCGACGGGGTGCGCATCCGTCACGCCTTCGTTGCGGGGCCGGGGTACCAGGAGCTCATGAGCGCCGACTACTCCCAGATCGAGATGCGCATCATGGCCCACCTCTCCGGGGACGAGGGACTCATCGAGGCCTTCCGCACGGGGGAGGATCTGCACCGGGCCATGGCCTCCATGGTCTTCGGCACCCCCGTCGAGCAGGTCACCCCCGAACAGCGCACCCGCATCAAGGCCACCTCCTACGGGCTGGCCTACGGCCTGTCCTCCTACGGTCTCTCCCAGCAGCTGGGGATCCCCGTTCCCGAGGCTGCGGAGCTCAGGGAGCGCTACTTCGAGCGCTTCGGAGGCGTGCGCGACTACCTGGAGCGACTGGTGGCCCAGGCGCGCCGCGACGGGTACACCCAGACCATGTTCCACCGTCGCCGCTACCTGCCCGACCTCACCTCCGAGAACCGTCAGCGCCGCGACATGGCGGAACGTGCGGCACTGAACGCCCCCATCCAGGGCTCTGCCGCCGACATCATCAAGATCGCCATGGTGCGTGTGGACGCGGCCCTGCGTCAGGAGCACCTGGCCTCTCGGCTGCTGCTGCAGATCCACGACGAGTTGATCGTCGAGGTCGCAGACGGTGAGGACGAGGCCGTCGAGGCGCTGTTGCGCCGCGAGATGGGGTCCCCCGTCAGCATGGACGTGGAGCTCACGGTGGCGGTGGGGCGGGGGCACTCCTGGATGGAGGCCGCCCACTGACCTGCGGGGTGGGCGACCGGGGGCGAGCTGTCCGCCTGGGCGGCCGTCCACCGGGTGGCTGTCTACCCGGCGGCGCGCGTCCTTCGGGGTGGACGAGGGCGGCGCCCGACCGCTAGGCTGTCAGCGGTGCGTGCGGTCCCACCATGCCCACTGGCGATGGATGGACCGACCCACTGGATCTGTCCACCCACTATTTCGTCCGTTTCGGAGAACACAACTACATGACCACCACCACCGAGCAGCCGAGCACCAGCACTCCTCAGGTTGCAGTGAACGACATCGGGTCCGAAGAGGACCTGCTCGCCGCCATCGACAAGACGATCAAGTACTTCAATGATGGCGACATCGTCGAGGGGACGGTCGTCAAGGTCGACCACGATGAGGTCCTCCTCGACATCGGCTACAAGACCGAGGGCGTCATCCTCTCCCGTGAGCTCTCCATCAAGCATGACGTCGCGCCCGAGGACGTCGTCAAGGTGGGTGACAAGATCGAGGCCCTCGTCCTCCAGAAGGAGGACAAGGAAGGCCGGCTGCTCCTGTCCAAGAAGCGCGCCCAGTACGAGCGTGCCTGGGGCCAGATCGAGAAGGTCAAGGAGGAGGACGGCGTCGTCACCGGCACCGTCATCGAGGTCGTCAAGGGCGGCCTGATCCTGGACATCGGTCTGCGTGGCTTCCTCCCCGCCTCCCTGGTGGAGATGCGTCGTGTCCGCGACCTCCAGCCCTACATCGGGCGTGAGCTCGAGGCCAAGATCATCGAGCTGGACAAGAACCGCAACAACGTCGTGCTCTCGCGTCGCGCGTGGTTGGAGCAGACCCAGTCCGAGGTGCGCACGAACTTCCTGCACACCCTGCAGAAGGGTCAGGTCCGTCAGGGCACCGTCTCCTCGATCGTCAACTTCGGTGCGTTCGTGGACCTCGGTGGTGTCGACGGTCTGGTGCACGTCTCCGAGCTGTCCTGGAAGCACATCGACCACCCCTCCGAGGTCGTCGAGGTGGGCCAGGAGGTCACGGTCGAGGTCCTGGACGTGGACATGGACCGCGAGCGTGTCTCCCTGTCGCTCAAGGCGACCCAGGAGGATCCGTGGCAGGCCTTCGCACGCACCCACGCCATCGGGCAGGTCGTGCCGGGCAAGGTCACCAAGCTCGTCCCCTTCGGCGCCTTCGTGCGTGTCGAGGACGGCATCGAGGGCCTGGTCCACATCTCCGAGCTCGCCCAGCGCCACGTCGATCTGCCCGAGCAGGTCGTCAAGGTCGGTGACGAGGTCTTCGTCAAGGTCATCGACATCGACCTGGAGCGTCGCCGCATCTCGCTGTCCCTCAAGCAGGCCAATGAGGGTGTGGACCCCAACTCCGACGACTTCGATCCCTCCCTGTACGGGATGGCGGCGGAGTACGACGAGAACGGCAACTACAAGTACCCCGAGGGCTTCGATCCCGAGACCCAGGAATGGCTCGAGGGCTACGAGACCCAGCGCGAAGCGTGGGAGGCACAGTACGCCGAGGCCCAGGCCCGCTGGGAGGCCCACAAGGCACAGGTCGCACGCGCCCAGGAGCAGGACCAGGAAGCCTCCACCTCCGTGGAGGAGCAGGCCTCCTACTCCTCGGCACCCGTCGACAACTCCGGCACCCTGGCCTCCGATGAGGCCCTGGCTGCCCTGCGCGAGAAGCTGACCTCGAGCAACTGATCCCAGCCGCCTCGCGGCGTCCGGATCGAGGGGTGTGGGCAC
>JAKECL010000105.1 GCA_030460725.1 Propionibacterium sp. | reverse complement strand
GGGGGATGGCTCTGATGGCTCTCTAACGGGCGCGCCACGGACAGGGTGAGGGGCTCTCCGACTTCCTGGAGCGCGTGGCCTTCGCCGACACCGCCAGCACCACGGTGAGGCCGGACCCCGGTGACGTCGCGGGATTCCAGACCTTCATGGAGCGCTACCGCGCGGACCTGCCCGTGGCACGCTCAGCAGGGCAGGCGTACTCCGTGTCGGGGTCTTGACCTGCACGGACTTCCTTACGAGAGTGGGAGGTGGCGGTCCCACCCGTGTGTCGAGGACGTGGACCGTCCCTTCCCGGGACGACCCGGCGGATGGACCTCCAGCGGGGACGGCCCCACGGAGGTATCACCATGGGATGGACGATCCTGGTCATCTCGGGCCTGTTCGAAGCCGTCTGGGCCACAGCTCTCTCGCGCAGTGAGGGCTTCTCCCGACTGGTGCCGAGCCTGGTGTTCCTGGGCGGTCTCGTGGTGTCGATGGCAGGCCTCGCCTGGGCCCTGCGCGACATCCCGGTGGGGACGGGCTATGCCGTGTGGGTCGGGATCGGGGCGGCCACGACTGCGGTGTGGGCCATGGCCACGGGTGCGGAGTCGGTGAGTGTGGTGCGCATCCTGCTCTTGGTGGGTCTGGTCGCCTGCGTGGCAGGTCTCAAGCTCACCTCACACTGATGACGCCTCCGACACTCAGACCGTTGTGCGGTAGTGGGTGGGGATGGCGGGTTCACCCTCCGACAGGCGCCAGGCCTGGTAGGGGAGTTCGTTGCGTGAACGCACATGGTGCTCCTGGGCGCGCACCAGGGCATCGCGTCCCCAGGCCTCGGCGTCGATGTGGCCCTCGCGCACCAGCGAGACCTGGAGAGGTCGGGCACCGACGTCGGCCAGGGCCTGACCCGCGTTCTCGGCGGTCCCGCCAGCAACCAGCAGCTCCTCCTCGGCGTAGCCGTCCTCGCCGATGACCCGTCCGGCGAACTTGCGTCCAGCGACGGTGCTCTTCGAAGCGGACTTCTTGGCCACCCCACGCATGACGCCCTGTGCGTCCTCACGCTCGACCATCTTGTAGACGAGGGCGGCCGTGGGCACTCCCGAGCCGGTGACCAGGCGGGTGCCCACACCGTAGGAGTCGATGGGGGCCGCACCCAGGGCGGCAATCGCGTACTCGTCGAGGTCGTTGGTGACGGTGATCTTCGTGGAGGTCGCTCCCATGGCATCGAGTTGGCCGCGGACCTTGAACGCCAGGGCGACCAGGTCTCCGGAGTCCAGGCGCACGGCGCCCAGCTCGCCCCCGGCGTCGCGTGCGGCCTCCACAGCCGTTCGCACCGCGGTGGGGATGTCGTAGGTGTCCACCAGCAGGGTCGTCCCGGTGCCCAGGAGGCGGATCTGGGCAGCGAACGCCTCGGCCTCGGTGTCGTGCAGGAGGGTGAAGGCATGAGCAGAGGTGCCGATGGTGGGGATCCCGTAGCGGCGCCCCGCCTCCAGGTCGGAGGTGCCGTGGAACCCGCCGATGACTGCGGCGCGTGCGGCCGAGACCGCGGCGCGTTCGTGTGTGCGGCGTGCGCCCATGTCCATGCAGGGGCGCCCGTGGGCCGCAATCGTCATGCGCGAGGCCGCCGAGGCCACGGCGCAGTCGTGGTTGAGGACCGACAGTGCCAGGGTCTCCAGGAGCACGCACTCCGCGAAGGTGCCGGAGACCGTGAGCAGGGGGGAGCCCTCGAAGTAGCACTCGCCCTCGGGATAGCCGTCGATGTCCCCCTCGAAGTGGAACTCCCGCAGGAGGTCCAGGGTCTCGTCGGAGACGATCTGGTGGGTGTGGAGCCAGTCGATCTGGTGGTCGGAGAACTCGAAGCGTTCCAGGGCCTCCAGGATGCGTCCGGTCCCCGCCACCACTCCGAAACGTCGGGTGGCAGGCAGGCGACGGCCGAAGACCTCGAAGACCGTGCGGCGCATCGCTGTGCCGTTGTGCAGGGCGGCGTCGAGCATCGTCAGCTCGTACATGTCCGTCAGGAGAGCAGTGGATGTGGAAGCAGGCATGGGACAAACTTAGCCATCGTGGCGCTGTCCGGGGGCGAAAGCCGCACCTCGGGCGCGGCCGGTGCCTACGCTGAACCCATGCCCGCCCGCATGTCACCTGCTCCCAGCGAGCAGGTGGACTCCCACGCCTCTGCCATGCCCCAGTGGCACGCGGTCGTGTGGGACGACGCCGTCAACCTCATGGACTATGTCACTGAGGTCCTCTGTCGACACTTCGGCTACCCACGACCCACCGCGCACGCCCTGATGCTGGAGGTGCACCACCTGGGTCGTGCCGTCGTGTCACGGGGGACCCGGGAACGCATGGAGGCCGACGTGCTGGCGATGCACTCCTACGGCCTTCACGCGACACTGGAGCGTGCCTCGTGATCGGGGAGTTCACCGGGACACCCCAGGGCTTCCGGGCGGAGGTGGACGGGCACGACCGACGCCTGCTCGACCGGCTCCTGGGAGAGATCCTCACCGTCCTCGACGAGCCGAGCGAACTCACCTCCCTGGTGCGCGCGACCACCGGTTTCGAGTCCTCCCGCCCGGAGCCGGAGAGCCCGGCCCTGGACAATCTGCTGCCGCCCATGAGTGAGGACCCCCCGGAGGCGGCCGAGTTGCGGGCCCTCACCGAGGACTTCCTGCGTGCGGAGAAGTCGGCCCGTCTGCGTCGGGTGCGGCGCGACTTGCGAAGCGCCCACCGGGACACCGGTGGTGTCGTGGTGGTGCCCCCCTGCTCGGTGTGGGACTGGCTCGCCGCGCTCAATGACCTCCGACAGGCACTGGCGGGTGAGCTGGGGATCGAGGACGCCGCGGATGCCGAGAGGGTGTGGGACCAGGCACACGACGAGGACGCGGATGCGCGGCTCGGGCTGGCCAGCGGCCTCTACGTGGCAGTGACCTGGTGGCAGGACTCACTGCTGCGCGCCGTGCGGTCGGGCGTGCCGGAGCACTAGTGTCCAAGACATGGACAACGCTCCGATAGGTGTCTTTGACTCGGGACTGGGCGGGCTGACGGTGGCCCGGGCGATCATCGACAAACTCCCGGACGAGAGGATCGTCTACCTCGGCGACACCGCCCACACCCCCTACGGCCCTCGTCCGATCGCCGAGATCCGCGAGCTCGCACTGGCGGGGCTCGACGAGTTGGCCTCCCGAGGTGTCAAGATGCTCGTCATCGCATGCAACACCGCGACAGCCGCCGCCCTGTCCGATGCGCGTGAGCGCTACTGGATCCACGCCCGGATCCCCGTGATCGAGGTCGTCACCCCCGCTGCACGCGCCGCAGTGGTCGCCACGCGCAACCGCCGCATCGGGGTCATCGGCACCGCGGCAACGATCCAGTCCGAGGCGTACGCCAACGCTCTGGCAGCGGTCCCCGGACTGACGGTCGTCCAACAGGCGTGCCCGCGTTTCGTAGAGTTCGTCGAAGCTGGGATCACCACCGGGACGGAGCTGGAGCGCGTTGCCCGTGGCTACCTCGCGCCCCTGCGGGAGGCGGGTATCGACACCCTGATCCTCGGGTGCACGCACTACCCCCTGCTCACCGGTGTCATCGGACGCGTCATGGGTGAGGACGTCGCACTCGTGACCTCCTCCGAGACGACAGCCAATGTCACCTACAACGAACTCGTGGACCGCGATCTGCTCCACGAGCCACTGCTGCCCGGCGAGCAGCCACACCACGAGTTCCTCACCACCGACGGCACGGAGACGTTTGCGAGGCTCGCACGACGTTTCCTGGGGCCAGAGGTCGCAGATGTCCGCGAGGTGCCGGTCGACCAGGAGGGTGTCCCCGCATGAGACTTCGGGTGGTGGGATGCACGGGTTCGATGTCGGGCCCTGCCGCGGCCGCGTCGTGCTATCTGGTCCAGGGGCGTGGATGGGACCCGGCCTGTGGGGCTGTCCGCACTTGGAACGTGGTCATGGACATGGGGCCGGGATCCTTCGGACAGTTGTGGAACCACCTCGATCCCCGGGACCTGGACGCGGTCGTCTTCTCCCACGGTCACGCCGACCACATCGGGGACGTCATCTCGCTGCACGTCCATCGCCGGTGGGGACCTGCGCGCGGGTCTGATCCCCTGGTGATGGCGGGCCCCGAGGGTCTCCTTGACCGCGTCCGCCAGATCGACGGTGCGGGTGAGGAGGAGACCTATGAAGGTGAGTTCTCCGTCCACACGCTCAGGGCGGGTGTCGCGCTGCGTGTCGGTCCGCTCACGCTCACCCCGTCGGCCGCGTGGCATTCGGTGCCCGGGTTCGGCATCCGTGTCGAGGGTCCGAGCGAGCAGGACCCGGAGCGAGGGGTGTCGCTGTTCTACACCGGCGACACCGACGAGTGCGAGACCATCACGGCAGGTGCGTCCGACGTGGACCTCCTGCTGTCCGAAGCGGGGTTCACGGGCAGCGAGGGGGTGCGGGGCATCCACATGACGGGTGGCCGCGCCGGCAGGACCGCCACTGAGGCGCGGGTCGGTCGCCTGGTGCTCACCCACATCCAGCCCTGGACGGATCCTGAGGACGTGCTGGCAGAGGCGCGGGCGACATGGTCGGGTCCCCTGGGCGTGGCGAGCGCAGGCGCACAGTACGTGATCTGAGAGCTCCCGGGCCTGGGGAGCAGGTTCGGTGTGTCCCGGTGCCCATCAGGCGGGGGCGCCCTCGCTGAACGGGTGGTCGGCAACCCATTGCCGCAGTCTCTGGATGACCTGTCCGGCAGGTGTCGAGGGGTCCGCTGCGTGCGTTCGGTGGCGGATGAGGAGGCGACGCACACCCAGGCCGGGAAGTGGGGTGACGCGGACACCTTCCAGGGGCACGTCGACGAGCGCCAGGCGTGGGAGCACGGTCGAGCCGCGTCCGGCGGCCACCAGGGACAGGGCCACGCCGTAGTTGAGATAGGAGTCCTCGGCGAACTCCGGTTCCGGAATCGCCGCGGTGATGCGCGTCATTGCGTGCGCGCCCGCCGTGCCGGGCAGGACCCGGAGCCATCGCAGGGGGGCCAGGTCCCGTTCCGATCCGATGGTGGGGACCGCGGTGGGTGTGGCCAGCACCCAGGGCTCGTCGAAGAACGGCGTGTCGGTGAAGCCGCGCGGTGCCGCGCCCGGTGACTCGTCGCGTTCCAGAGTGAGGATGTCGAAGCGTCCCGAGCGCAGCGCTGCCATCCCGGGCAGCTCGTCGGTCTCCACCAGGTGCAGCTCGATGCCGGGAAGGCTGTGGGCCAGGTCCGAGAGGAAGGGGACCAGGACGGCGCGCAGCAGCGTCTGGAACGATCCGATGCCCACGATGCCGGTCACCTGTCCCGTGAAGGGACGCAGCGCCTGGGTGGTGTCGGTCAGCTCCGCCTCGATGCGTTCCGCCCCTGCGGCCAGGACGTGCCCGGCGGGAGTGAGGGTCGCCCCGGTGGGGCTGCGTTCGATGAGCTCCAACCCGACCTCGTCCTCCAGGCGTTGGACCTGCTGGGACACGGCGGAGGGAGAGATCCCCAGGACGTCGGAGGCGGCGACGATACCTCCTTCGCGCCTGACGGCCAGCAGGACGGGAAGGCGTCGCGGATCGATGTGCACGGTCCCCTCCGGGAGACAGGAAGTCTGTGAAGCAAAGCTTCAGCAGTTGTGAAGAATCATTCTATTGCACTGAAGAGTGTGGGTGGGCACCATGTGACCTGTGATGTGGTCATTGTCTGCCGCCGCCATGGTTCTGGGCTGGATCGGTGCGGTGTGTTCACTGCTCGCCTACTGGGGCGTCTCCACGCAGCGCGTGGCACCCGACTCATTGCGCTACCACGCGCTCAACATGCTCGCCTGTGGGCTCCTGGCCATGGCGTGCCTGGCGACCCGGGCGTGGCCCTCGGTCGTCACCAACCTGATCTTCATCGTCATCGGGGTGCGCATGACCTGGCGGGTGCGCGACCGCCTGACCGCGCGCATCCGCACCGAGTTCTCCGTGGTCCGCATGCGCCTGGGGCGTGCGCCCCGCCTGCGTGGGGCACGCACATCGGGAGGCGTCGAGGTGGCCGCGGGCCGCTGAGGTCCCCTTCGCCCACCCGCTTCGATTCAGCTGCGAGGAGGTCGGGAGCGCGGGGCCGGGCTCCCGGTCCTCACCTGCCCGGACGTGGGCTCAGACGCCCTGTGCCCGGCGCAGTTCCTCGACGATGCGGGGGGCGAGTGCCCGGAAGGCGATGCCGCGATGGCTGATCGCATTCTTCTGCTCCGGGGTCATCTCCGCGGTGGTCAGGGTGGACCCTGTGGGCACGAAGACGGGGTCGTACCCGAAACCGCCTGTGCCGCGCCGGGCTCGGAGCAGGGTCCCCTCGACCCGGCCCACCTCCACGAACTCCCGTCCGTCGGGGAGGACGAGGACCGCGGCGGAGACGAATGATGCGCCGCGCAGGCCGTCCGGGACGTCTCCCAGTTGGGCCAGCAGCAGGTCCAGGTTCCCGGCATCGTCCCCGTGGTGACCACTCCAGCGGGCCGAGAAGATCCCCGGCGCCCCGCCCATGATGTCCACACACAGCCCCGAGTCGTCCGCCACCGCCGCGAGCCCCGTCGCCCGGCACAGGGCGCGGGCCTTGATCAGCGAATTCTCCTCGAATGTGGCGCCGTCCTCGACGGGGGAGTCCACGTCGAACTCGTCCATGCGCGCCACGGTCCCGGCGGCGCTGCCCTGGAGCATCGGCGCGAGGATCGCCTCCAGCTCACTGATCTTGTGGGGGTTGGAGTTTGCGAAGACCAGACGTG
>JAKECL010000104.1 GCA_030460725.1 Propionibacterium sp. | reverse complement strand
ACCGAAACCGATGTTGTAGAGATAGGCGAAGGATCCGTCATCCAGCTGGTAGGGGGTCCCGAACGCGCCGTACTGGCTGTGGGAGTCTCGCTTCCTGCCGGTCATCGACGTGGCGAAGGTGTGGACGGCGTCCTTGTCGGTGAAGGCCAGTTCACCGTCGCGTCCGAAGGCGAGCTTGACGTGCTGCTCGCCCTGGTGGGGGGTCTTCATGTAGTCGTTGGCGCTGCCACCGACGAAGGCGATGTAGCCCTTGGGGTGCAGGTCGATGGGCGCGTCGGAGGGATTCGGCGAGATCGCCACGGCCAGCACGGCATCGGCCGGGACCGCCTTCAACGTCTTGGGCAGGGGTGAGGTCGCCCCGGTGCAGGCCGACAGGCCGACCACCACGGAAAGAGCAGTGCAGGCCGCCATCAATCGTAGGAGAGGTCGCATGGGTGTGCTCAGGAGTGCTTGACCAGGCCAACGCGATTCCATCCGGCACCTGCTGCTGTCGAGTGGATGTCGCCCAGGACCTTCCCACCAGGAAGGGTTCCTCCACAGGAGAGAACGGTTCATGGGTCATTCCCCTCAAACGCCTGTGTTTGACATGTGGGCTGAGCCTATCCCCCGATCTCCCCACTGGCACAGGGAGTCACATCTGCCAGCTTGCAGCAGAAACGGCAGACGTCGACACCGACGGTCCTCTTCAGCGTGTCAGCGCCTCCCGCGACCCTCCCGCACGGGAGGACAGAGAAGTGGGGGACGAGAAGCCGCGTTCCCACCCCACGAGCCCTGGATCGGCGCTGTCGACCCGCCCGGGGGCCCGATTGACCCCGTCGAGAGCATTCTGTTCAGTGAAACTGCACATCATGAGCGATCCATCGCTCATACGATGAGCAGCACTGAGCACGTCGGAGAGGGGTTCTGCATGTCCGTGTCGCAGACGGGACCGACGACCAGCTCGCGGCGCAGTGACCGGATGGTGGCTCTGCTGGCCATCCTGCGCGATCGCGACGAGGTCGCCCTGAGAGATCTGGCCCAACAGCTGGGTGCCAGCGCCGCCACCATCAGACGCGACGTCGCCTCGCTGGCCGACCAGGGTCTGCTCGTGCGCACCCATGGCGGTGCCCGCAGTGCCGGGGCGGGTGCCGAACTTCCGGTGAACCTGCGCGACAAACGCCACCACGACGAGAAGGAGGCCATTGCCCAGGCGGTCGCGGCCGAGGTGCCTCTGGGTCGTGGAGCCATCGCCCTGACCGGCGGGACGACGACCGCCGAGGTGCTGCGGGCCCTGCATCATCGTCACGACCTGACGATCATCACCAACTCAGTGAGCATCGGGCTGGAGGCCGCGAGAGTCGGCCAGCAGAGGGTCCTCATCACCGGGGGGATCCTGCGGCCCAGCTCACTGGAGCTGGTCGGCTCACTGGCTGATGCCACGTTCCGCCAGATCAACGTCGGCATCGCGATCGCCGGCTGCGACGGACTCAGCGTCGACGGCGGTCTCACCACTCATGACACCATCGAGGCCGCGACCAACCACGCCATGCTTGAACGAGCCTCCCGCATCATCGCCGCGGTGGACGGCTCCAAGATCGGCAAGGTCACCCTGGCCAAGCTCGCCGACCTGTCCAGCCTCGACCTCGTGGTCACCGACAGCACCGCAGACCCTCAGGAACTGGAGCGCATCCGGCAGGCTGGTGTGGCGGTGAAGGTCGTTCAGGTCGCTCAGGACTGACGGCGCTGCTCCCCGCCGGCTCAGCACGGTTCTGCGCGCCCCAGCGAACTCCGGTGCCCTCGACGATGTGCCTCCGGCCCGACAGCGTCGGCGAACTGTTCCAGACTGTGACAATCACCAGAAGTCCTGGCCTCACCCAGGACTGTTCCTGTCCCAGGGGATACGCGACCACGAGGTCCCTGCCCACTATGGAAGCACAATGTCTCTTACGGCTTCACGCGTGAGCAGGACGACACCTGCGCCAAGGACCAACAGACCCATGACCAGTAAGGCGCCCTCCACCGAGAATCTCTCGGCAATCGAGCCGATGACTGGCGCAGCAACCGCCACCGGCAGCACCTGCGCCAAATGAAGCACCGAGCTGAACCGCGACATCTCCCCCTCGGGCGTCAGGAAGATGAACGCCGGGCCCAGGTGACCCGTGAACAGCACCACGCCCGCCCCCATGCAGGCCATGACCACGATTCCCGCCCACACCGTCGGAACCGTCATCAGGGCGAAGCACGAACACGCCGACAACACGACACCGGCCACCATGAGTACCACGGGACGTCTCGCCGGCCCGCGTGCGCTGATCAGAACACTCACAACGAGAGACCCGGCCGACCACGCGGTGGACAGCATTCCCAGAGAGCTCGCTCGCCAGTGCCGCGATCGCACGAGAAGCGGCAACGCGAGCGAATTGACTGTCAACATCCCCGCCGACACAAGAATCAGGGACAGCAGAAGCTCGACCAGACACTTCTCATGCGCGAGGTGTCTCATCCCCTCGAGGACATCCCCGCCGATGGTTCCTCGAGATCCATGTGTTGCTCCCGAAGCCCTCACTGGCCGTATCAGCACGAGCACCGCCAGGACTCCCAGGAAACTGACGAGATCAATCCACAGGGCCCCTGCCAGGGACCATCTGGACACGATCACCCCACCGAGGGTCGGAGCGAGGATTCCAACGACAAGTCCTCGCGTATTGGTGATGGAGACTGCACGCGGCACATCCTCATCCCTCACGAGAAGTCGCGCATACACGGCACTCGAGGGCGTGGCAAGTCCATCAATACCGCCAAGCACCAGAGCGTTGACGAGCAGCAACGGGAGCAATGGAACGTGCAGATGGAGAAGGAAGAGGAACGTCAAGTACTGAAGGATCGAAGCCGAGGTTGTGAGAGTCAGTACCAGACGCTGACCAATCCGATCTCCGAGAGCACCGCCCAGAAGCACAAGGACAATGGTCGGAAGCGTCGTGAATGAGCTCACCCAGCCCGCTGTCGTGGCCCCCAGA
Source organism: Propionibacterium sp. (assembly GCA_030460725.1). Lineage (GTDB taxonomy): Bacteria > Actinomycetota > Actinomycetes > Actinomycetales > Actinomycetaceae > Pauljensenia. The sequence continues at coordinate 3,763 of JAKECL010000104.1, read as the reverse complement.
CCTGTGGCCGACCAGGAGATCGCCAGTCGGCCCACCCCAGTTCCCAAGCCGGAGACCGCAGTCGCGGCCGCCCACCACCAGAAGCCGCCTGGCAGCCCCTCACCGCGCGTCTGCCCCAGATCGCGCGAGCGCGCTTCCATCTGCACTCCTTCGTCGTGCTCCCGCGCAGGCCACGTTCCATCCCCCGTCGGCCTCTGACCGATGAAACCCCTGAGTCCACCAGGTTGGGACTGGTCCGGGGAAGGATCATCGCTCGGTCAATGAGAATATCGATGGCGTGTCCTGCGCGGGCAACGAGACACGTGACTGGTCGACACACGACCATGGGCCGCCCCCTTCATTCGGTCCGGTCGCTCTGTGAGTCGTCGGTTTCGATTTGATGGGTGCACTGCCGAGCGTACTCGGCCGGGGGTAGGTAGCCGAGCGATGAGTGCCGACGCTGATGGTTGTACTCGGTCTTCCAGTCGCCGATCACGACCTGAGCGTGCAGCAGTGAGTAGAAGCTGTTGATGTTGAGGCACTCGTCGCGGAGGCGGCTGTTGAACGATTCGACGTATCCGTTGTGCCAGGGCGAGCCGGGCGGAATGTAGAACAGGCCGGTGCGGGTACCCGCCCAGTCGGCCATCGCGTCGCTGATGAACTCGGGCCCGTTGTCGCTGCGGAGCACACCCGGTGCACCGCGGACGGCGACGAGCTCTTCGAGGTGGGCGGTGAGCCGGTCGGCGGTGATCGACCGCTCCACGAGCCCGCCGATGCATTCGCGGGTGTGCTCGTCGACGATGGAGCAGATCTTGATCGGGCAGCCCCGCTCGTCGGCGTCGAACTGGAAGTCCACCGCCCATACGAGGTTCGGTGCGACCGCCGCCGGGGCGTCGACGGTCGAGGATCCGACACGCTTGCGGCGTCGCCGCTGCGGGACGCGGAGGCCTTCGGCTCGCCAGAGGCGTTGGATCTTCTTGTGGTTGACCGCCCAGCCCTCACCCCGGGCGTCGTGATACGCCCGCCGGTACCCGTAGCGGGGATGCTTCTTCGCCCACGCGCGCAGCCAGTCTCGCAACGCGCGATCAGGGTCGGCGACCGTGTCGCCCTTGAGCGGGCGACGGTACGCGGACCTGCTCAGCCCGGCCAGACGGCACGCCATCCGCTCGCTCACCTGCAGTGTCCTGATCAGGTGCGAGACGGCGGCGCGGCGCCTGCCCGGGCCTAGAAGTTTCCCTCGGCCAGCTCCTTGAGCGCAGCCTTCTCCAGCTCCGCTTCGGCCAGCAACCGCTTGAGCGTGGCGTTCTGCTTCTCCAGCTCCCTGAGGCGCTTCGCGTCGTCGGCCTTCAGTCCGCCGTACTGGTTACGCCACCGGTAATACGTCTGCTCGGATATCCCAAGCTCCCGACACACCGCGGCGATGTCGCTGCCGTCGGCGAGCATCCTGTCGGCCTGCCCGAGCTTGCGGACGACCTGCTCCGGGGTGTGACGCTTCCTGCTGTTCGACATGATCTGACCAGTCTCCCTGCCCGCAACCACGGGCGACAGGACGACTCCCAGAACCACCGGACCTAAAAAACGGGGTCAGCCCAACCAGACATCCCTCGCGAAGGGGTCCGTGGGCTTTCACATCGGTGCGGTCTCGCTCCGGTGCTCTGTCCCGGTCACGCCGGACCCGTTCCCCGGGCGGTACGGCAGCGTGAACCAACGGGTGAGGAGGCGACTTGGAGCAGGCGGACTCCTCGATCCAGCAGTCGGTGAACAACGCGCGTCGTCGTCTCAGCCGGCGCGGATGGCGACGGCTCCTGTGGTGGACCGGACTGGCGATCCTCGCTGGGGTGTGGGGCATTGCCGAGGTCTATGACGGTTTCGGTTCTCCGTTCTGGATGATCGGGCCATTCATCACATCAGCGGCTCGTCTCATCGGGGCTGGCACGCTCGTCGGCGCGGGAGCGTGGATCGCATGCCTCTGGCTGTGGGCCCTCGGGCCCCACAGCCGCCCGCTCGGGCTGGCACGCAGGGTCTGGAGAGTCGTCTGTATCGTGACGATCATCGTGACGGCAGGTGTCTTCCTGATACTCGACGGAGCCATGACTCTCGTGACAGCTTCAGACGCGAGACAGAAGATCCACGTTCTGCCCCCGGCCAGTCCCGGCGGATGTCACGTGGTGCTGTGGCGCGCTCCCGACTCCGGTTACGGACAGAGCACCTGGGTGTATCTGAAGACTCCGGGATCGGCGACGCTGCAGCCCCTCCATGGCGTTGCCGATGTCAACCCGGATGCTCCGGAACAGGATCTCCGACTGACCCTCACCTGGTCCGGAAACCAAGGACACCTGTCGGCGCAGACACTCACCCCTCCCTTCAGCACCTCGAATCCCTACCCCCATCCGATCACCTGCCCGGTCCGATGAGAAGCCGGACGAGTCGTCACCTCGATCGATCCGATGGTCGGTGGAGACACGGGGGTTCCTTCATGCTGCCGCTGGCGCCCGGACCACGAGAGGAACGCATCACTGCCGACTGGTGCCGATCATGGCTTCTGGACGATGACCGCGTGCACTGTACGGAGGAGAACGGCTCGCCATCTTCAGAACAGGAACGTGGGAATGCCGCGCAGATGGTGAGGGTGGACGCGGACCCGGCCAGCCATCGGATCGTCACAGTTGGGACACATCATGACTCGACCCCATTCCTAAGTGGTTCACCAATGATTGGACTCATCGATTCACCCGGATCGACATCGTCCATCCCTGCCCGACAGATCATGAGCTGACAGGCTGATTCGCAGCGTTCGTGCACCACAGGGTGCATGTCTCGCCAAGTCAGAAAGGTGTTCTCAGAATCATGGCAGTTATCGAGATGACACCCGGCATCCAGGCCGGCCCTCCTCGCGGAAAGCTCCCGAAGTCTGTGGACCCGGGGCGGGGACCGGTGGGCGGGGGCGTCCCACCCCTGTCTGGGGGGGGGTCGTGGGCGGTCGTCATCGTGGGCCCCCACCACGACCGGGTCATCAGTGGGTTCGCCTCCAGCGACTCCGCCTGGGACTTCGTCAACGCCTACGAGGCCGTCAGCGACAACGGGATCCTCGTCGCCTATCCCACGTTGCGCCTGCACGCCGCGGTCTCCCGCTGGGCCGCAGCCAGAGGTCGGTCCGGTGGTGACGCGGACCAGGTCTGCCGTCAGGTGGGGCTACGGGCCCTGCACCTGGCGTCGTGAGGCCGGGACGCCACCGTCCCGTCTGACCCGGCGGCCCTCCTCGATGAACCGGCGGGCCGCGGTCATCGGGAGATCCGCGTTCGCAGACGGACCTGCACCGCCAACCAGGCGTTGCCGAGCGCCGGCGGAATCAGACATCGATCCCGGCCCCGGCCCCGTGCCGCAGCCGTGCCGACCAGGTGCCGTCCCGGTGACGCAGGGCCATCCCCGTCTCCTCCAGAATGCCCAGACAGTTCAGTGCCTCCTCGATGCGCAGCCCGGCATCGATCGCGAGCTCGTCGGCACCAACCGAGCCACGGGCCGGTAGCGCCTCGTAAGCACTCTGCGCATCCGGCGGAAGCGCGTCCAACGGCCGTGATGGGCCCGGCTCCGGGGGAAGATCGGGCTGGATGGGACCGATATCGCGCCGGATGTCGTCGGCGTTCGTGACCAGGATCGCTCTGGCCTCGCGGATCCACTCGTTCGGGCCCATCGATCTGCTGGAGGTGACAGGGCCGGGCACCGCCATCAGCGGCCGGCGACATCCCGGTGCTCTACCTGGACTCGCGGTACTCCCGCCACCTCA
>JAKECL010000103.1 GCA_030460725.1 Propionibacterium sp. | reverse complement strand
CGCGGTGGTCGCGGTCGGGCCCCGCTCCCTCAGAGCACCTTGGAGAAGAACGCGCGCGTGCGCGCCTCGCGCGGGGAGTCGATGACCTGGGCGGGAGCGCCCATCTCGACGATCGCGCCCTCGTCCATGAAGATGACGTTGTCCCCGACCTCGCGGGCAAAACCGACCTCGTGGGTGACCACGACCATGGTCATGCCCGAGGCCGCCAGGTCCTTCATCACCTGGAGGACCTCACCGACCAGCTCCGGGTCGAGAGCGGAGGTCGGCTCGTCGAAGAGCATGATCTCGGGGTCCATGGCAAGAGCGCGGGCGATGGCCACACGCTGTTGTTGTCCACCGGAGAGCTCGGAGGGATAGTGGTCGGCGCGGTCGGCGAGCCCCACACGTGCGAGCAGCTCCAATGCACGTGCACGGGCCTCGGAACGCTTGCGCCCGCGCACGTGGATGGGAGCCTCCATGACGTTCTCCAGCGCCGTCATGTGGGGAAAGAGGTTGAAGCGCTGGAACACCATGCCGATGCGGGAGCGTTGACGGGCCACGTCCTTGTCAGGGAGTTCGTGGAGGATGTGTTGGTCCCCCTTGACGACCTCCCTGTAGCCGAGCAGTTCCCCCTCGACATAGAGGCGACCGGCACTGATGCTCTCCAGCTGGTTGATGCAGCGCAGCAGGGTCGACTTCCCCGAGCCTGAGGGGCCCAGCACCACGCACACCTGGCCTGGGAGGACCGTCAGGTCGATGCCGCGCAGGACGTGCAGGTCACCGAAGAACTTGTGGATGCCGATCGCCTGCACCATTGCAGTCGTCGAGCCGGGGGCCGTGGGAGCGCTCACGGGGTCACCTCCAGATTCAGGTCGCGGGCGGACGGATCCGGGTCGGGGGAGTCCGGGTCACGTCTGGACTCCTGCTTCGACCGTGCGTCGAAACCGCGCCCGAAGTGTCGTTCGATGCGGCTCTGGATCACCATGAGGATCGAGGTGATGACCAGGTACCAGATCGCGGCATCGATGAGCAGGGGGATCGGGGCGAAGAGGCTCTGCCCCTTGGTGGATGCGGCGAAGGTGAGCTCAAGTGTGAACGGGATCGCGGAGACCAGTGAGGTGGTCTTGAGCATGGAGATCGTCTCGTTGCCCAACGGAGGGACGATCACCCTCATCGCCTGGGGGAGCACGATTCGCCGCATGATGAGGCCACGACGCATCCCGAGCGCCGTTGCCGCCTCCCACTGGCCGCGGTCGACCGCATTGAGACCGGCGCGGATGATCTCCGCCAGGTATGCTCCCTCGTTCATCCCGAGACCGAGGATGGCCATCCACAATGTCGTGAGGACCCGATTGGTCTCGAAGACGACGAATTCAGGGCCGAAGGGGATGCCGAGACTGAGCTGGGGGTAGAGCGAGGGGAGCAGGGACCAGAAGATCAGCTGCGTGTAGATCGGGGTTCCACGGAAGAACCAGATGTAGAACCAGGAGACACCCCGCAGCACGGGGTTGGGGGACTGGCGCATGACCGCTGCGAGCAGGGCCAGGGCAGTACCCAGGATCATGGCGGCCGCCGTGAGGAGCAGGGTGTAGAGGACCCCGACCAAGATGGTGCGAGAGAACAACCACTCCCACACGACCGGCCACTGGAAGTTCGGGTTCGTCACCAGGCCGTGGACCGCCATGGCAGCGAGGACCGCCACCAGGACCGCGGAGGCCACTCGACCGGGCCGGGGTACGGGACGCGCGTGGATCAGATCGATGCCGTCCAGGGAACGTTGTGCCATGCCGTCACCTCACTCATCCGTGGAGGGATTGAGCTCCGCGGTTGTCAGTGCCACGTCTGCAACGCCGTAGGGCTCGAGGATCTGCGTGAGCTGACCGTTGTCCATGAGGTACTGGAGTCCGGCCTGGACGGCCTGCGCGAGATCCGTGTCGTCCTTGGCGACGGCGAGACCCTGGTCGGCGGCGCCGAAGTCCTCACCGATGTGCTCCAGCTTCCCGCCGGCCTGCTTGACGGTCCATCCGATGACCGTGGTGTCGGCGAGGGTGGCGTCGTACTGTCCACCGATCACCTTGGTGGAGACGTCGGTCTGCAGGTCCAGCGGCATCACCTTCAGCTCAGGTTTCCCCTCGCTCCGGCACTTCTCCGCCAACTCGTTCGCATAGTCGAACTGGGTGGTCCCGTTCTGGACCCCGAGTGTCGAGCCGCACGGGTCTGTGGGGTCGAAGCCCTTCGGGTTGCCTTCGGCGACCGCGTAGGAGGAACCGACGGTGATGTAGGAGATCATGTTGACCTGCGCGAGACGCTCCTGGGTGATCGTGTAGGAGGATGCTCCGATGTCGTACTTGCTGCCCAGCGCCGGGATGATCGCCGGGAACTCTGCGGTCTGTGAGGTGGCGCCGGACAACCCCATCAGCCGGGCGAGGGCGTTGACGATGTCGATGTCATACCCGACGGGCGTCTGACCGTCCTCCCCGAGGAACTCTGCCGGGGCGTAGGAGGTGTCCGACCCGTTGCGCAGCGTGCCACGCTCCTTGACGTCATCGGGCACCAGGGCGGCGATCTCGGGCACAGCAGAGAGGGAGGAGGTGTCGAAGGGCTTCGGCACGGTGCCCTCGCCCCCCACCTGCCCGGCTCCCGAGGATGCCGATCCGCCGGAGGCACTCTGGTCGGTGCCGGAAGGGTCGGAGCATCCACTGAGGAGCAGTACCACTGCGGCTGTGGTGGCGAGTCCTGCAAGCGTCCTGCGCATGGTCAACAACTCCTGGTCTGGGTCAGTCCGAGGTCAAGCTTCGGTCACATCGGAGCATACGTGTGCGGGGGAGTGCAATGCGGTGGTGCCCACGGAGCGGGCAGGCGCCGACCCGGGCACGCCGCCCGGTCACTCGGAGACGGCGGGGTTCAGCTCAGCGGTGCTCAGTGCCGCGTCCTGGGCGCCGTAGGCCCCCAGGATCTGCGTGAGCTGACCGTTGTCCATGAGGTACTGCACTGCCGCCTGCACCGCCTTGGCGAGCTCGGTGTCGTCCTTGGCGACGGCGATCCCCTGGGGCGCGGACTCGATGACCTCGCCCACCTGCTCCAGCTGCCCCTTCGCAAGCTCCACCGTGTACCCGATGACAGTGGAGTCGGCGAAGGTGGCGTCGTACTGACCGCCGATCACCTTGGTGGAGACGTCGGTCTGGAGGTCCAGGGGCATGACGGTGATCGCGTCCTTGCCCTCCCCGGTGCACGTGTCGGAGAGCTTCTGGACGTACTCCTGCTGGAACGTCCCGTTCTGGACACCGATGGTCGCGCCACAGGGGTCGGTGGGATCGAAGTTCTTCGGATTGCCCGACGCCACTGCGTAGGCGGAGCCCACCTCGACATAGGAGACCATGTTGACCTGCTCCAGGCGCTCCGGGGTGATGGTGAAGGAAGAGGCGCCCACGTCGAACTTCGTGCCGAGCGCAGGGATGATCGTGGGGAACTCCGCGTGGGTGGTGGTGCCCTCGTCGAGACCCATGACGGCGGCGAGCGCCTTGACCAGGTCGATGTCGTAGCCGACAGGGGTCTGACCGTCGCTGGCCCGGAACTCCCCGGGAGCGTAGTCGGTGGAGGCGCCGTTGCGCAGCACGCCGCGGTCCTTGACCGCCTGGGGGACGAGCGCCTCGACCTCGGGGACCGCGGACAATGTCGAAGCGTCGAAGGGGGTGACGCCCGGGGCGGAGGATGCGGCGCCGGAGCCGGACTGGGTGGATCCGGAGGCGGCGGACTCCCCGGCGGTGTCCGGATCACTGCATCCCGACAGTGCAAGGGCTGCGACGGTGGCGAGGGCGAGGGTGGACAGTGTCTTGCGCATGGGGTTGCTCCTGGGAGGGGACGAGAATCCCCTTCATTATGCGCTTGAACGCATAATATGCGCGCATCTGTCTCAGCATCCGGGGAGCGGAGCGCGCCGGGGCCCTGAATGGACACCGGCCGACGCCCGGCGTTCCTCGGTGGTCGCTGCCCGACTGCGCAGACTCCGGGACGGTCGACGCCCGACCCACGCGCAGGCTCCCACCCTGGCCCGCGGTGGGCTACACCGTCGGAACATGGGTGTGCCCGCCCCCCGACGGGGGGCGGGCACATGCACCCAGCTGTCCGGGGGAGGTCTGCTCCCCCGGGCGTACGTCCACTCAGCGACCTCGCATCGCGCGCCGGTTGGGCCGCGCGCGAGTCGGGTCAATGCCCTTGGGGATCGGCAGGGAGGTGGACTGCACGGCGTTGAGACGCTGGGAGATGGCCGGGACCTCCTCCTTGGTCAGGACCTTCTTCTGCTTGCGCAGCGTCTTCTCGATCTTTGCCAGGGTGACCTGACCGTCCTCATGTCCGGACTGGATGAGGATGACGGGGACGTTCTGGGCGACGCGGTTCACGCGCTTGCGTTCCGCTGCCAGCATCGGACGGACCCGGGCTGAGGGTCCCTCGGAAATGAAGACCACACCGGGGCGACCGATCAGGCGCCAGATGACGTCCTGTTCCCGGTTGGCGGCCACAGGCTCCTCCGAGATGATCCATCCACGCTTGATCTGGCTGATCACCGCATAGACGGATCCGACATTGCCGTCGATCTGGGCGTACATCGCCTTGCGGACCAGCGATGAGAGCAGGACGAGGCCCAGCAGGACCGCGAGCATGACGCCGGTGAGGGTCCACAGGACGACATTGGCATGTGTGAGCACCGCGACCACGACGCACAGGGCGATGACGGCGACCGAGACACCGGCGATCGCCCACCCGATCCAGGGGTAGGTGCGCTGCGTGATGCGGTAGGCGTCGGCCAGGTTCTTGTACCAGCGCCTCTTCTTCTCTGCGGGTGCCTTCGTGTTCTCAGCCATAAGGCCTCCATCGTACCCAACTGTGGTCATCGCATCGAACGTCTCCGTGCCCCTGGGAGCAAGGAGATCACCGAACCGCAGACGAGGATGCACATCGAGACGGCAATCGCCAGGCCGAAGGCCCCTGCAGCACCGCTGTACGAGGCCAGGGCACCCCCCAGGGAGGATCCCAGCGAGACACCGATCGTGACCGCCGACGCCATGGATGTCATGGCCACGGAGATCCCTCCCGCAGGGCAGAGCCGCTCCGTGAGGGAGAATGCCGTGACCATGGTGGGACCGACGAAGATGCCGGCCAGCAGCAAGGCGGCAGCCGTACCGCCGAGGGAGCCCCGGGTGGCGACCAGGACCATCATCGCCGTCATCCCCAGTCCGCCCACTGCCACGCGCAGGGGAAGGCTGATCCTCTCGGGCACCATGACCACCATCAGGGCCATCACCCCCGATCCCAGACCCATGAGCGCGTAGACCAGGCCCGCGCTGCCGGGGGAACCGAGGACCTCGGCGCGCTGGGTGGTGCCCGCCTGGACAGAACCGAAGAACGTCCCGATGCAGATCATCACGAGGAGGGAGGGGGCGATCGTGAGCAGGACGCGTCCGATGCCCGGCCGGGGTTCATTCGTGGCAGCGGTCGACGGGCCGTTGGGCGCTGCGGGGGTGGAGGGGTCCTCCCCCAGGTCTGCAGGTGCGCCCAGCGCGAAAGGGACGCCCGCGAGGACGACCAGCGCCACGGCGAGCCCCAGAGGGGCGGTGGGAGCCGCGGTGGAAGCGGCGACTCCCACCAGCGCGGGTCCCAGGACGAAGACCAACTCATCGGCCATGGACTCATAGGAGAACGCTGCGGCCAGCTCACGGGGGCCGGAGGTGCGCGCCACCCAGCGGGCACGCGTGAAGGACCCGATGGGCAGGCAGGTTGCGCCGGCGGCCAGGCAGGCCGCCCACAACCCCGGGCCCGTCCACCCCTGCACCGCCGCCAGGAAGAGTGCGCCCAGCGCGAGGGCATTGACGGGGGTGAGGAGCACCAGGACGAAGCGCTGGCCTCTACGGTCCGCCCACCGGCCGATGAGTGGTGAGGCGACGGCCGTGGAGATCGAGGTGATGCCGGTGGCCAGACCACCGTGGGCCACCGAACCGGTGGAGGCGGTGAAGGCGGTCATGGCACCCAGCGGGATCATCGCGTAGGGGGCACGGGCCAGGAAGGCGATGGCCATCTGCCTGCGCCCGATGAGCGTGGGAAGGGTGCGGTAGTGCGACAGTGCGCGGAAGGGTGAGGACTGCACGGAGGTGCTCCAGGTCGAGGTGCCCGCAAGGGTCCGGCGATCAGTCGTCACGGAGCATGCGGACGGTCCACCGCACAGGCGGGGACCTGCCCATGGTAGCCGGTCCAGGACATGTGGGTCGCTGGGCACGGGGCGAAGCGGCTCACAGAGGGCTGTCCACAGATGTCGGTGGTGCCCTTGTCCGCCGCTTCGTCCTCCAAGACAGTGTGTGGATGGACATCAACGGGTATGAAGTGACGTCATTGGCGTTCATGGCGGCTGGCGGCCCGCTGTGGAATGCCACCGGTGCACAGGGGGAGCAGGTCCTGGTCTCCCTGCGGGCCGCGCAGGAGGGGGAAGAGCTGGAGCAGCGGTGGAGGGCGTGGGCAAACCTGCGCTGTCCCCACGTGGTCACCCTGCTCGACGTCGCCCGCCACGACGACGGCCGGTGGGCACTGGTCATGGAGCGAGTGCCCGGTTCCACCCTTGAGGCCCTCATGGCTCGCGGTGACCTGCGTGGGAGGACGGAGCGCGAGGCCGTGGTGCAGGGGGTGGAGAGCGCGTTGGCGGCGCTGCACCGAGTGGGCCTGGTGCACGGGGACGTCGCTCCCGCCAATGTCGTGGTACGCCCCGACGGGTCACCCGTGCTCGTCGACCTCATCGAC
>JAKECL010000102.1 GCA_030460725.1 Propionibacterium sp. | reverse complement strand
CGACGGTGCCCGCCCCCACACGCTTCCCGCCCTCACGCCTGGGCGGCGCCCTCGACCCCACCGGGCTCCACATCGGCAGGGGTCGGATCCTCGGGGTCCGCGACGGAGCGGGGGTGTCGCTTCTCCGCGGGGCCCGGCGTGCGCGGGATGGACACGGACAGCAGCCAGGTCCCCCCGTTGGACCCGAAGTGGAGGGAGCCACCCTCCCGCGCGGCACGCTCCGTCAGGGAGTCCAGCCCATATCCCCCGCTCAACGCACCTCGGGTGTCCTCGGCGGCGGGATCGATCAGGTTGGCCAGGGTGATCTCGGCCGTCCCGTCTCCCAGGATCTCCAGGCTGAGGTGGGCGGTGGACCCGACCCTCGCGTACTTGAGGATGTTGGTGGTCCCCTCGCGCAGGACCAGGCCGAGCACACTGCGCTGGCGCAGCGAACAGGACTTGTCGACGTCCTCGGGCAGGTCACTGTTCAAGGTGATCGCCCGCCCGGCGAGCATCGCCTGGCAGGTGGCGAGGATGTCGGCCAAGGGCTGGACCGGATCGGTGTGGCCCACCCCGACATCGCCCATGAGGGCTCTCACATGGCGCATGGCATCGCGTGCGAGCTCGGAGAGCTCCTGGACCTCCTCCGCGGTCTGGGGGTCTGTGGTGCGTCGCGCAGAGGACTGGCCCGCCACGATGATGCGGACCAGGTCCTGGGCGACGGTGTCGTGCAACGCCAGGTTCAGATCCCGCCTCACCAGCGCGGCAGCGGACTCCGCGGCCACCTGCGAGACCTTGACCTCCTGGAGCAGTGCCCCCTCACGCTCCTCACCCCACTGCACTCCGAAGCCCAGGGGAATCGCGACCGCCAGGCCCATCAGCAGACCGAAGAGGTCCGCGAGAGCGTTGTCGCCGACGATGAACTGCGGGGCCTGGACGAGGGCGAGGGCGACCGCTGCCTGGAGGTACCACTTGCGTGAGACCCACTCGGCAACCACAGCGAAGATGCCGACCAGGGAGAAGACCATCCCACTGCTGCCGGGTACCAGCAGGCCCAAGGCCGTCACTGTGGCGTAGAGCGCGCCACCCGTTGCCGGGAGCCAGCCGGTGAGCGCCAGGGCCAGACTCGTGGCGACCAGCGGTTCGACGTCCAGGGTGTCGGGGTTGCGGCCCGTGGTGTACCAGGAGAGGACGTCAAGGACCAGCAGGAGTGCCGCCAACCCACCGAAGACGATCCTGCGGGTCTGACCGCCCTTGGGCTGGTCGAGAAAGATGCCACGTACGCGCGCGAGGAGGCCGATACGTGTCACCTCAGCAGAAGGGCAGACGCGGGTAGATCGCGCAGATCCACGACCCCTCCATCGGCCGGACCACCGCCGTCGCCCCCAGCCCGCCGACCTCCAGAGCACCCGTCACCGGTGCAGCCACGGCTGTCGTGGACCACATCATCCCCACTGCGAGAGTTGCTGCGGCCGCTGTCCTGGTGAATGTGCGCATCTTCGCCCCTTCTCTCATGTTCGTGATCCCATGATCCACCAGGGACGGCGTCGAGGGAACGTGTACGGGTCAGAATCCCCCGTTCCCACACGGATGTGCCCCGTACCCCCGACGGTCGTCGAGGGGCACGGGGCACATCAGGACCTACGTGCACGCAGCGATCAGAAGGCCGGGATGACCGAACCGTCGCTCCAGGTCTGCTCGATGAAGGTGCGGACTCCATCGGAGTGCAGCAGCTTCTCCAGCTTCTCGATGGCGGCGAGTGTGTCACCGGAGGCATCCTTGTTCCACACCAGGATGTTCACCGACGGGTTGTCTGTCGCGGACTCGACCTTCAGCGCATCCTTCGACAGTGACAGGCCGCCCTCCTGGGCGAAGTTGCCGTTGATGGCAGCCAGGTCGACATCGTCCAGAGCTCGGACCAACTGTGGGCCGTCGACCTCGACGAACTCGAAGTCCTTGAGCTTCTCGACCGTGTTGACATTCGCGTCGCCGGAGGCGGGGAGCTTGACGAAGCCGTTCTCGGCGAGCAGGGCCAGTGCACGCGCCTGGTTCGTCTGGTCGGAGATGATGCCGATCTTGCCGCCGGAGGCGGGGAAGTCCGCGAGGTCCTTGATCTTGGAGGAGAACAGACCCAGCGGCTCCAGGTGGATCCCCTCCCCGGCCACGAAGCTGCCGCCCTTCTCCTTCTCGTAGTTCTCCAGGTAGGGGACGGTCTGGAAGAAGTTCGCGTCCAGGTCGCCACTCTCCAGGGCGACGTTGGGCTGGACGTAGTCGGTGTACTCGACGATGTCCAGGTTCAGCCCCTCGGCGGCCGCCAGATTGTCCTGGACGTACTGGAGGATCTTTGCGTGGGGTGAGGGTGAGGCGCCGACCCTGAGGGTCACGGTGTCGCCCGCGGCGCCGGACTCTGCGGAACCGGAGGCCGCGGACCCGGACTGGTCGGAGCCACCGCCGGAGCAACCGGCCAGGGCCAGGGCGGCAACTGCGCCGAGGGCGGCGAGGGAACGGAAGGAACGCATGGTGATCAGTCTTTCTGTGGGATGGTGCATGAGGTCGGGGAGCCGGTGGTCAAGAGACTCACGGGCTTCGCAGTGCTGGACGGTGTGGGGGTGGGCAGGCAGGGGAGCCGGTGGAGCTCCTCCTCATGCGCGGGCGGGTCGTCCCGTCGCGGGTGCCACCCCGAGGTCCCGGCTGGTGGATGTTCAGCGGTGATCCACCAGCCGGCTGATCATGTCGCCGATCAGCTGGATGAGCATGACGATGACGATGATGCCGATGATGGTGACGACCATGACGTCATTCTGGAAGCGGTTGTACCCGTAGTTGATGGCCATCTGTCCCAGGCCGCCACCACCCACGGCACCGGCCATGGCGTTGTACCCGATCACGGTGATGGCCAGGACTGTGGTGGCCCGGACGATCTGCGGCAGGGTCTCACGGACCTGGACGCCCCAACGGATCTGTCGGTTGGACGCACCCATCATCTGGGCTGCCTCGATCTTCCCGTGGTCCAGGGAGGCGATGTTGGACTCCACCAGGCGGGCGAAGAACGGAACGGCACTGATGACCAGTGCCAGGGAGGCAGCCCGCCAGCCGAGCTTTGAGCCGACAACGACCTGCATCACCGGGCCCAGCGCGATGATGAGGATGATGAAGGGGAATGAACGCAGGACGTTGACCACGGCACTGACCACCTGGTTCAGTCCCCGCCTGGGAGTGAGGCCGCCCGGGCCGGTCTGGACCAGGAACAGTCCCAACGGAACACCCAGGACCACGGTGAAGAACGTGGGCCAGAAGGTCATGAGCAGGGTCTCACCCACCGCGGGCAGGAACTTCTCCGTGATCGCGGGATTGTCGCCCCAGGTCGGATCCCCCGGGCCAGTCGGCAGCACGCCCAGACCCGTGGTCAGCACCTCGGCCGTCATGTGCAGGATGCTCATGCCTCACGCACCTCTGCACGGATCTGGTGTTCACCGAGTTGTCGAATGATCTGGTCGGAGTGGTAGCCGGGCACCGACAGCGCCAGACGTCCCACCTGTGTCTCCCCGATGGACTCGAAGGTGCCCGCCGTGACATCGGCCCCCATGGAGGCCGCCAGGTTCAGCACGGTCGCCCCGGTCGGGGTCCCGGGCCGGGAAGTGAAGACGACATCCAGCAGCTTCATTCCGTCAGGGACCTCGCTCGCCGACACGTGAGGAGCCGGGACCAGCTCCTGCGCCAACGGTGAGGTGGCATCGGAGACGACCTCCTCCACCGTGCCCGACTGGACGACGCTGCCATGGCGCAGCAGCGTCACGGAATCGCAGATCTCGCGCACCACACCCATCTCGTGGGTGATGACGACGACCGTCACCCCGGAGACGTCGCGCACCTGGCGCAGCAGGTCCAGGATCTGGCGGGTCGACTCCCCGTCCAGTGCCGAGGTCGGTTCATCGCACAGGAGCACCGACGGCGTGTCAGCCATGGCACGGGCGATGCCCACGCGCTGCTTCTGTCCGCCCGAGAGCTGGGAGGGGTAGGAGGAGCCGCGTCCGGACAGGCCGACCAGCTCCAGCATCTCCTCCACACGGGCAGCGATGACGGGCTTCTTCTCCCGTGCCAGGCGCAGCGGGTAGCCGATGTTGTCGGCGGCGGTGCGTTGGTCCAGGAGGTTCGCGGCCTGGAACACCATGCCGATGCGGCGCCTGGCCTCCCGCAGGCGGGCGCCACTCAGTGCTGTCATGTCGACACCGTCGACCACGATGCGCCCCTCGGTCGGGCTCTCCAGTGCCGTGAGGCACCGGATGAGGGTCGATTTCCCGGCACCCGACTGCCCGACGATGCCGTGGATCGAGCCACGTTCGACATGCAGTGTGAGGTTGTCGAGCGCCACGACCTCGGTCCCGCCCTTGACTGGGTAGACCTTTCGGACACCCATCAGGTCGATCATTACAGCCTCCATCGCACCCGGCGGAAGCACCCTCACCGTGACCGGGGGTTGCTGCAGCGTCGACGAGCCAGGTCTCTCGGCTGCTCTGGATGGTACCGGGGCCAGAATAGGGGGGCGTATCCGGCGCCTCAACTCCACCGTCACACAGCACCACATGGGGGACGTGGCACCCGACACACGCACTGGGTCGCCCGGGACGATGCGCCCGCGCCGACCTCGTGGACGGCCGGTCGTCCCAGGGGCCCCGGACCAACCCGCCCGCGGCGGCGGTCCGGCTCACCCCAGTGCGCTCCACGCCTGCCAGTCGTGGACAGCCACTCCCAGGAACAGCGGGTCGGTGCCCAGTGCCTCGCGCAGGCGGTCGGACTCCCGCGCGAGGGCGGCCGCCCCCTGGTCGTGGAAGGAGGCACGAGGGCGGCGGGGGTCCGTGGTCGGACGTGTCTCCAACCCGATCAGATAAGGCACTTCGTGCTGCTGACAGATCGCGCGGGCCTTGGCGGAGACGTCGAGAATGCCTCCCTGACCGTGGGCGCGGACCCGTGGCACCATGATCGTCACCGAGTCGAGGTGGTCGACCATCGACTCGAAGACACTTCTCCGAGAGCGCCGGACCCCGGTGACCCGGTGGGGCCCGCGTGACAGGAGTGTCGGCAGCCCGGGTTCGTCGGACAACGGCCGCCACCCCGGTGATCCCTCGGGGTCGACCTGGGTGGGACGCTCCCGTGGGGAGCCTTCCGGCACCGGTCCCGCCGGTGCAGAACGGGGGCCTCCGGTGGTGGTGGGGAGCTCGGGTCCCATCTGCGCGACGGCTTCCTCGTCGGGCCAGTAGGGCTCCGCAGCCAGCCAGTGGGGCAGGTCTGCTGACAGCGGTAGGTCGGGGACGAGTCGGCGGGCGTGGCGCACCAACTCGACCAGACCGCGCGTGGTGCGCAGCCGGTCCCTGTCCCACAGGGGCAGACGCCACGGCTCCACGTCGAGGTGGACTCCGGAGAACCCACCGCCCGGCCCGTTCGGGACGCGCGCGGTGGTGGGCGGCGTCGGCCCCGCGACCTCCCCGTCCCCCAGGCGCACACGACGGATCCATTGCATGAGTGGCCGCGGGTCGACGGCCCACCGGGGGTCCGTCCCCACCGCTGCCACCGCCATCCCCTCCCCGCGCAACAGGGCAGCGGCCCTGGAGGCCCCGGCATCCCCTCCGTCCCAGGGCACCACCAGGAACACGTCGCGCAGGGAATGTGCCAGTGCGAAGCGGGTGAGGTCCGCGGCGTCCGGCGCCTGCGGACCCACACTGGCCCAGGTCGCCCGCACTGCTCCCCCATCGGTGACGCCCTCGTCCCCCATGGGGCGACGATACCGGTCCCACCGGCAACGGGCCACCCATTGCAGCGCCCGCTGTTGCCCGGCATCGTCCCCCCACCGCCCGGCGCTCCTAGAATGGCCACATGACGCAGCCCCAGAGCCCGGACGGGCCGGTCCCCGAGCGCACCCCGTCGGACTCCGCACCCCGAGGTGGGGGTCGGCATGGGGAGGGCCCCCGCTCCACGCCGACCCGATCCGCACATCCCCTGCCACGGCGCCACTGGGACCTCACACGCTCCGCATTGGCTGCCGGAGGTGTTCTCCTGGTCGTCCTGGCGCTGACCGCCGTCGGCCCCTGGTTCCCCCTGGGGCGCACGGGCCTGGACACACGCATCACCGTCTTCGGTCTCCTGGCGCTGGCCCTGGTTCTCATGGTGCAGGGCGGTGTGCTGGCCTACCTGTCCGGGCGCTGGCGCAGCATCTGGGGGTGGGGCGTCGGCGCCGTCTTCACCGTGGGAATCACACTGGGGGCCCTGCACCTCGTCGCCGACTCCCTGCCGGAGGTTCTCCGCCTGCCCATCCCGCGCACGGCGGTGCTCGTGGCAGGGGTGCTCCTGGTCGTCATCGCCCTGTCGCGGGACTCCGACACCCTGCACGAACGTGACACCGATCCGGACGACTGGTTCATGTTCACGGGGCGGATCCTCCAGGCGGTCCACTTCTGGACAGCGGAACAGGCTGCGGAGCAGATGCGGCGCACCCGGGCGGAGTTCGACCGCCTCCAGTCCCGGCGCGGACACGGCGAACCTGAGCTCACCCCGCCCCAGGTGTTCGGGACTCCTGATGAGTACGCGGCGTCACTGGAGACCCGCCCCGATCTGCCCGGCGACCCCCTCAAGGCGGGGCGGTGGTACTACCTCACCACCGCCATCGCCCTGGGCGCATGGGCCGCGTTCCGCTCCCAGGCAGTCGCCATGAACTGGTTGACGGTCCTGCTCTTCCTCTTCGCCGCCATCGCCTTCGCCATGTTCCTCTGGGCGTCCCTGGCACAGCGGAAGCGCCG
>JAKECL010000101.1 GCA_030460725.1 Propionibacterium sp. | reverse complement strand
CAGTGCTGGCCGAGGGCCGGACCCATCAGCTGATCGACGCGTCATTGGGGGAGTCCCGCCCTCGTACGGTCTCCACGAGGACCGAGGTGGTGGCGGGGCGCGAGACGCTCGTGGTCACCGTGTCGACGACGCTGCCGCTCCTGTTGACCTGGGGGCCGGGTGAGTGGCTGACGGTCCGGGGTCGTTCTGTGGTGGAGGGAGGCGCCGGTGTGCCGTGAACACCCGTGCATGCGCGATTCCTCCTGGTGGTCGCGGGATCGCCCGTCCTCCCGCGCCGATCGAAAGCGGTGGGACACCGCCTCCGGAGGTGAGGGAGGAGGCGCGCTGGTGGAGTTCGTCGTCCTGGTGGTCGCCCTGGTGATTCCGCTCGTCTACCTCGTGGTCTCCCTGTCCCTGGTCCAGGCCAGCGTGTTCGCAGCGGAGGCGGCCTCACGGGAGGCCGCACGTGTCCTCGCGGCGGAACCGCAGGACCTGGACACGGCGCGTGCGCAGGTGGACCTGGTCTTCGAGGACCACGGACTCCCTGCGCCCGAGGAGGTGCTGCTCGGGTGTGTCCCGGCGAGTTGCCACGGCGAGGGAGCCCGGGTGAGCGTGCGTGTCTCCTCCACGGTCCCCCTGCCCCTGGTTCCGAGCTGGTCCGGCCAGAAGGGGCTCCTTCCGGTCTCCGCGACCTCGGAGGCCCTGGTGGAGGGGATGAGGCTCGATGGGTGAGCGACGCGGAAGACAGGGTCTGCGAGGGCGCACCCACAGGTCGGACCGCGCACGGGGGAGGAGTCGGTGTGCTCGCGTGCGCTGCGGGTCCCCCCGCGAGGAAGGGCGGATGTCGGTGCTGGTCATCGGTCTGACGGCCGTCCTGCTGGCGGTCATCCTCGTGCTCTCGGCGATCACGGTCGTCCACGTCCAGGATCGCCGGCTCCTGACCTGTGCGGACCGGGTGGCGGCTGCGGCGTCGGGGGTGATGAGTGCGGACGCCTACTACGGAGCCGGCGGGGAGGAACGGCGGCTGCTCCCGTCCCCGGGTGCTGCCGGTGTGGAGGCCCAGAGGGCACTCCGCCATCTGGGGACGACGAGTTGCTCGGTGGGGGCAGGCGTCACCCTGGTGGACACACAGACACTCACCGACGGCGTCCTCGTGACCGTTTCCGCACAGGCCCGCCTCCCACTGCTCCCACCTTTCCTGGGAGAGTTGGCGGCGCCTGTCCTCATGGCGTCCTCCTCAGCCACCACCCGTTGATCCCCTCCACGCCGGGCAGGCGGGCGAGGCCGGCTCAGGCGCACACGAGCCGCTGGGAGACCACATCCGAGCGGAGTTCCAGGGCCTCGAAGGCCGCCACGTGCACAACCCCCTCCAAGGGTGCGGCCTCCGGGACCAGCTCCACCAGTCTGTTCGGCCGGGCGAGCACCCTCTCCGGATTGAAGACGGTGCCGGGTGCATCGTCCATGACCGCCACGTAGAAGATCCCGGTCTCCACCAGGTCCTGGAAGAAGTGACTCCCCCAGGACAGCTCCGGATGGAAGTCCCCGGGGGCGTAGGTGAGCTCGCCGAGCACCGTCGCCCCGGAGATCTCCGCGAAGGACACAGGAACTCCCAGTCCCGGTGTCGTCGTCCCCCAGCGTCCCGGACCCAGGTACATGACGTTGTGCCCCTCCAGCATCCGATTGAGGTCGCCGATGCGGCGTGCCACCTCGTGGCGGTCCTGGGTGCCCAGGGCCAGGTAGGCCTCGGGACGGACCAGCACGACGTGGTCCAGCTCCAGACGCACATTGCCGCCCATGAATCCCCCGTGGGTGGTGAGCAGACAACGTGAAGGGTCCGCCGGCTCGGTGACCTCGACGGGCAGACCGGGGCCCCGGGTCTGCAGGGGGCGGCACTGCAGGAGGTTGAACCGCCACCCCCGAGGGGTGACGTTGAGGGTGAACTCGATGTCCACCGGGTAGTCGTAGGCCGCTTCCAGCACTGCCAGGACCTCGCGCAGCCAGGGGGCGAAATCCGTGTCGGCCAGCAGACCGCGGAAGTCCACCAGTTGGGGCGCTGCGCCGGAGGGACGTCCCAGCTCCTCGAGTCGACGCACCGCGGCCCTGTCCGTGCTGAGGAACAGCGGCCATGCCGGGCCGCGGTCCACCCCGGCCACCTGCGCGACAGGGAGGACCACCTGCGCATTCCCGGACAGGGAGAGCACGTCCATGCGTCGCTGGGTGAAGCGCGCCGCGTCCGCCTCCTCCGCCAGCCCTGTCGAGAGCGGGTCGCCCAGCGCGACGATGCGCGCGTAGTCCTTGCGGGTGCGGTCCACGGCGCGCGTCCCCAGGCCCACCACCATCCGAGCCATGCCGGCGTCGGCGTCGATGTCGGGGGACCAGACGTAGAGGTTGGCGGAGTTGGCGACCCCGGCCGCGTCGGGGAAGAAGAGGTCGCCGTGGTGGTCCCCGGACACGCGCTGGACCAGGAGTGCCATCTGCTCGTCGCGGAACTCCAGACCGCGAGCGCGCCGGTAGGCCAGGGCCTCCGCCGACATGGTGGAGGCGTAGACCTGGCGCACCGCTTCCTCCAGGGCGCGGTACCTGTCTTCCGGCGAGCCCTGGTTGACGAGGAACACGGAGTCGTACTTCCCTGCGAACGCATTGCCGTAGTCGTCCTCCAGCAGGGAGGAGGAACGCACGATGAAGGGCGACTGCCCGAAGTGGTCGAGGATGCGCCAGAAGTCCTCCCGCACCGCAGGTGGGAAGCGCCCGAGCCCCAGGTGCTCGCGGAGTCGTTCACCCGCCTCCAGGAAGGACCCCGCCTGCTTCTGGCGCATGCGCAGGCGCCACCAGCCGTTGGAGACCACGTAGGTGTAGAAGTGGTCGGAGCCCAGGAAGAAGGAGTCGTGGGCCTCCAGGTTCGCACGGAAACGCGCTCGCGGATCGTGCTCCAGGATGGCGCGAGCCACCAGCATGCCCACGCTCTTGCCGCCGATGCGTCCGGTGCCGACCAGGCGGTGGGCAATGGACAGTAGGTCGGTCAGGGTGAGGTGTGTGCGGCAGAGGTCCACCAGTCGCCCCTCACGTCCGACCATGACCTCCAGCAGCAGGTCGCGGGCCCGGGCCTGGGCTTCGACACTCCGCGCCGCGCTGGTCCGTGGGACTTCCTCCCCCTCTGCGTCCCTGCGCTCACTGCTGTCCCCGCTCTCCCCGGTGAGCGTCGAGCGTGCCCGCTCAACCAGCTCCGCCCAGTGGTCGGTCAGCGCGGCGCGCCCGCCCAGTGCTGCGAAGAGTCGGGCGGACTCCTCCGAGGAGGTCACCGGCTCGACCTCCGCTCCGTCCAGGCGGTGGGGGAGGAACATCGACGGGGAGTAGCGTGCCCAGACCTTCAACGGGTGGATGTAGAGGCGTTCCTCGATGCGGTGGAGCTCCAGCAGCAGCTGCGTGGTCTCACGGATGCCCGCGATGGTGGTGGCGGAGTGGTGCCGGCGCACCAGGCAGAAATAGGCCAGCGCGTCCAGGTCGTAGAGGTGGGGGCAGGTCACGGCGAAGAAGTTCATGACCATGAGGTCCGAGTGCCACAGCTCGAGCAGGTCACTCAGGCTGTCGAAGACGTAGGAGGCGGTGGTGCCGGTGTCACTGATCAGCTGGTGGACCTGCGTGGCGAAGGACTCGAAGCCGACGGTGGCATCCACCCGGTGGACCACCACCCCCGGAAGGCCAGGCACCAGCGGCGGTGCTGAGGAGAAACGGACGTAGTGGACCTGGTGGCCCGCCTCCAGGGTCGCGCGGACAAAGGGCAGGGTGACCTCGGCGAAGTCAGCAGTCGAGTCCACCTGCCACACGACGTTGTCCCCGGCACGCAGTCCATCCACCGTGCGGTCCAGCCCGGGGATCCCGGTGCTGGCTGAGGCGCGTGCATCCATCGGACGGCTCCGTCCTGGAGGGGCGGGAAGGGTCGTGGCCCGGGTGGTCCTGAGGTGGCTGTGCCCAGGGCCGGTGGTGGGGATCTGGGTGCCCCGCTCCAGCGCGGGGGACGAGGGCGACGCGAGGCGAGGGACGGAGTCGCCCTCGTCGATGCGGCTGCCGATGGAGTGGCCGAGCCCGGTGGGATGCCCGCCACGGACGGCGGACACCCCACCGGGCACCCGCAACTCAGATGACTCCCATGGCCACCATTGCGTCGGCGACCTTGATGTAGCCGGCCAGATTGGCGCCTGCCACGTAGTCCCCGGGGACGCCGAACTCCTCGGCGGTGGCCAGGCAGCGGTGGTGGATGTCGTCCATGATGCCTTCCAGGCGCTTCTCCGTGTAGTCGAAGGACCAGGAGTCGCGGCTGGCGTTCTGCTGCATCTCCAGGGCTGAGGTGGCCACGCCCCCCGCATTGGAGGCCTTGCCCGGGGCGAAGAGGACACCTGCGGCGCGCAGGGCGTCGGTGGCAGTGGGGGTGGTGGGCATGTTCGCGCCCTCGGCCACCAGCTCCACACCGTTGCCGATCAGCGCCTTCGCACCCGATTCGCCCAGTTCGTTCTGCGTGGCGCAGGGGAGTGCCAGCTGGCAGGGGACGTCCCAGATTGATCCGCCGCGCACGTATCGGGCGGAGGATCCGCGTTCCTCGGCGTAGTCGGAGACGCGGCCGCGCCGGATCTCCTTGATCTCGCGCAGCAGCTCGAAGTCCAGGCCAGACTCCTCCACGACGTAGCCGGCGGAGTCGGAGCAGGCCACGACGGTGGCGCCCAGCTGCTGGGCCTTCTGGATGGCGTAGAGGGCGACATTTCCTGATCCCGAGACCACGACGCGCTTGCCGGCGATCTCCTGGCCCGCGGCCTTGAGCATCTCCTCCACGAAGAACACCAGGCCGTAGCCGGTGGCCTCGGTGCGCACCTGGGAGCCGCCCCAGGTCAGGCCCTTGCCGGTGAGGACACCGGAGTCGTAGCGGTTCTGGATGCGCTTGAACTGGCCGAAGAGGTAGCCGATCTCGCGTCCACCCACACCGATGTCACCCGCAGGGACGTCGGTGGTGGGGCCGATGTGGCGCTGGAGCTCGGTCATGAAGGACTGGCAGAAGCGCATGACCTCGCCCTCGGACTTGCCCTTGGGGTCGAAGTCGGAGCCGCCCTTCCCGCCGCCGATGGGCATGCCGGTCAGGGAATTCTTGAAGACCTGCTCGAAGCCGAGGAACTTGATGATGGAGAGGTTGACGGAGGGGTGGAAGCGCAGTCCGCCCTTGTAGGGGCCGAGCGCGGAGTTGAACTCCACCCGGAAGCCGCGGTTGACCTGGACCACGCCCTGGTCATCGACCCAGGGGACGCGGAAGATGATCTGACGCTCGGGTTCGCACATGCGCTGCAGCACAGACCACTGCGCATAGGCGGGCTTGCGTCCCGCCAGGGGCTCCAGGCTGAGGAGGACCTCGTATACGGCCTGGAGGAACTCGGATTCTCCCGGATTGCGCGACAGTACAGCCATGTACTGGGGTCGCAGGGAGTCGGACAGTCGTTCGATCTCAAGTGTGGCCACGTGGGGATTCTGTCATCTGGGGCCTGTGGTGTGAATGGACGTCCGGGATCTGGTGGGCAGGGGTGAGGGGCGGCGCGTTGCTCCTGTCACAGTGCGCGCCGGGCGTAGAGCGGGGCCGAGACGCATACGGAGACGGCCATGAGGGCCACTCCCACGGCCACCGCAGCGGGGGCCGTCCATGACCAGGTGAGTGCCCGGCCCAGGGTTTCCGGGGTGGCGTGCTGCAGGCTGTCGGCGACCTTCCCGACCATCGCCATGGCGGCGAAGAACACCGCGGCGGTTGCAAGCGAGATCACCCGCGCGGGGCCCAGTGCGAAGTAGAGGGAGGTCTGGACGGCCAGGAGCAGACAGACGAAGGTGAAGCCCACGCAGAACATCACAGTGATCGGCAGCCTCTCCCCGGAGGGTGCCACCTGCTGCGAGAGTGTGGAGCCGAGGGCGCACAGGCAGGATGTGAGCGCCGCGAGGGCGCCCATGGTGAGGTGGCGCCCCGCCACGACCTGGCGGCGGGAGACCGGCAGGAGCGCGCAGAGGAGGTCCAGGCGCCCGCGTTCGTCCATGGCGAAGAACTGGGACGGGAGGATCGCGGGGACGAGGTTGGCCGCCATGAGGAGTCCGATGGGCACGGGCAGCCCCGTCACCTTTGCCAGGACCACCATGAGCAGGGCGGCGACGGGCAGGGCGCAGACCGCGCGTCGTTGGGCGGAGAGATCCATTCGCAGGTATGCGAGAACAGGGCGCATGTCAGTGCTCCTTCGTCGAGCGGGTGAACGCGGCGACCGCCTCATCGAGGGCGACCTCCTCGATGAGGGCGCTGCGGGGGAAGAGGGCGGTGTCGGAGGTGGCCACGAGTGCTTCGAGGGTGCCGCTGCGCGTGGTCCGCGCCCCGACCAGGGCGGCGCGTGCGCCTGCATCGAGGTCCTCCAGTGGAGCGCGCACGATGGCCCAGTGCTCGCCGAGTTCATCGAGGCTGCCGTCGAAGACGGTGCGCCCCCTGGCGATGACGTGGAGGCGGTCGGCAATCCTCTCCAGGTCGGAGGTGATGTGGGTGGAGAAGAGGATGGAGTGACCCGGATCCACCATGAAGTCGCGCAGGACGTCGAGGATGTCGAGGCGCGCGACAGGGTCGATGCCGCTGGTGGGCTCGTCCAGGACCAGCAGCTCCGGGTCGTGGGCCAGGGCCAGGGCGAGTGAGAGCTTGAGCCCCTGCCCGCGGGAGAGGTCCTTGGCGTGCGTGCGCTCGGGCACCTCGAAACGTGTGAGCAGGCGTGTGAAGGTCTTCTCGTCCCATCGTGCGTGGAAGCGGGAGATGCAGCGCGCGGCCTGCAGGGGGGTCCAGTCA
>JAKECL010000100.1 GCA_030460725.1 Propionibacterium sp. | reverse complement strand
CCAGGAAACAACACAATGACACCACGCCACGGGACTTGACCGGTGGTCCTGGTCCTCACACCTGCGTGGCGACTGGCCCGCGTCCCGGTCACGGTGGTCCACGAGCTCGGGCACGCCGTGGTCGGCATCCTGTGTGGGCGACGATTCACCGGGTTCGTGGTCAATCCCGACATGTCCGGGCACACGGTGACCCGCGGACGACCGCGCGGACCCGCACTCGTGGCCACCACGGCAGCGGGCTATCCGGCACCAGTGGTCACCGGCGCGGTCCTGGTGGTGTCGGTCGGCGCAGGACACAGCGACCTCGTCCTGCTGGTGGCGCTGGTGGCATGCCTGTTTGGGCTGGTCAGAGCCCGTTCTCTGTACACCGCAGTCGTCATGGTGATCCTCGTTGGCGCCATCGCAGCACTGTGGTGGACGGGAGCGGCAGAACCCGGGGCGGCCGTCGTCACATCCGTCGGCGTCCTGCTGATGGTCGGCGGCTGGCGACAGTTGGTCAACGTCGCACGGCACGGCGACCGGGCACAGGATCCCGGGATGCTCGCGGTCATGACCCGGGTCCCGGCCCCGGTGTGGGTGTTGGTGTTCACGGCAGTTGGAGCCGCGGCCACGTGGTGGGCGGTACCGACACTGGTCGAGGCGGTCCACGCCGTGCTCGCATGAGCCATACCCAAGGCCCGCCGCTGCCCCCATCACAGAATCTGATAATGTACATTATGTCAGATTCTTGGCGCAGCCCTGCTCCCCGGCACCCATGGATCCCCTCCTCGTGTCCGGACATCACAGGCCGACGACATGACGCACCCGTGCCCGCCCACGCTCCACGGGTCGAGCCCGGTGGACCCAGCCCGCCGCACGTGCTCTCCACCGAACCCGCTCACCGACGCACCTGCTTTCCACTGCACCTGCTCACCGCCGCACCCCGTCAGGCGTGGAACGCGCGTTGGTCGTCCGCCGCGTGACACGTACGGGCTACCCTCGCAGGTATGAGACTCGGAGTGGATTTCGGGACCACGCGTACCACCGTGGCGCAGGTCGACCGCGGCAACTACCCGGTCGTCGCCTTCGAGGACGAGAACGGGGACGTCCAGGACTTCATCCCCTCCGTCGTGGCACTCGACGGCGACACCCTGGTCTTCGGGGCGCGCGCCCATGAGTTGGCACTGCAGGGAGCGCCCCATCTCCGTTCCTTCAAGAGGCTCCTGTCCGACCCCGACGTCACGCCCGCCACCACCGTGCGCCTGGGCAACAGGGATGTCACCCTGCTCATCCTGGTCACCCGCTTCCTGGAACACGTCGCATCCTGTGTGCGCGCCAACTCCTCCGTCTCCGAGGTGCCTGCGGACGAACCCCTGCAGGCCGTCGTCGGCATCCCTGCCCACGCCTACTCCGCCCAGCGTTTCCTCACCCTGGAAGCCTTCCGCGCCGCAGGCTTCGAGGTCCTCGCCATGGTGAACGAGCCTTCTGCGGCGGGCTTCGAGTACACCCATCGCCACGGGGCCACCCTGAACACCAGGCGCCGTCGGGTCTTGGTCTACGACCTGGGCGGGGGCACCTTCGACGCCTCTCTGGTCGCGGTGGAAGGGCGGAGCCACGAGGTCCTGGATTCGCGCGGGAACAACCTCCTGGGTGGTGACGACTTCGACCAGGTCCTGGCCGGTCTTGCCGCCGCGGCCGCCCACTCCTCCCCCGCCGAGCTCGGGGAGACCGCATGGCAGGAGCTGGTCGATGCTGCCCGTGCCGCCAAGGAGTCCCTGAACCCGCACAGCCGCTGGCTGACCGTGGAGGTCGGACACCAACCGGTCTCCCTCGACGTCGCGGAGTTCTACCGAGCGGTGGATCCCCTCATTGCCGCCACCATCGACACCATGGCTCCCCTCACCCAACGCCTGGAGGACGGCAGCCAGGAACTCGCAGCGGATGTCGCGGGCCTCTACGTCGTGGGGGGCGGGTCCGACCTGCCCGCCATCGCCCGACAACTGCGCCAGACCTTCGGCCGGCGCGTGCACCGTTCACCCCACCCCGGTGCGTCCACAGCCATCGGACTGGCGATCGCATCGGATCCCGATGCCGGCTACACCCTGCGCGACCAGCTCTCCCGCGGTGTCGGGGTATTCCGCGAACGGGAGTCGGGTGCGCAGGTCTCCTTCGATACGCTCCTCTCCCCCCAGTTGCGCGTCTCCACCTCACAGTCGGTGAGCGTCTCACGGACCTACCGCGCGGCCCACAACATCGGTTGGTTCCGTTTCGTGGAGTACACGACCACCGATGACGAGGGCGTCCCACGCGGAGACGTCATGCCCTTCGGACAGATCGCATTCCCCTTCGACTCCCTGCTGCAGGGCCTGGGTGACTCCGTGCCCCTGGATGAGGTCGAGGTGCGCCGCACCGAGGACGGACCGATGGTGCGGGAGGAGTACACCGTGGACGAGCACGGGATCGTGGGTGTCTCGATCACGGACCTCGGGACCGGGTACAGCGTGCACCGGAACCTCGGGGACCATCAGGCCTGAGGTCCGGCGGCCGCTCTCCCCCACCTGCAGGTGCGGACGGGGACCCTCACGCGCTCAGCGCAGGGTGAATCCCTCGATCCCCTGCACTGCGACGTCCTCGACGTCGACCCTGGACACATGGGACCACTTCGTCCCCTCGCGCATCCACTCCAGCATCTTGTCGATGCGATGTCCCAGACCCTCGACATGGGCGGTGACCTGGCCGTTCGCCTCGTTGGAGACCCAACCTGAGAGCTCGAGCTCATCAGCGCGTCGGAGAGCGCCGAACCGGTACCCGACACCTTGGACCTCTCCGTCGACCCGCACGTCGACGGCCCTCATGTCATGCGGTCCAGCCACGGTGCTCCCCCTCCGTCAAGTGGTCCTCGTCACCCCAGCCTAGGCTGGTCCGGACGTGCCCGCAGGGGGGATGCCTCAGGAGGCGCTGCGCTTGCGTCGGCGCCGCTCGGCGAGCTCGTCGACGAGATCCGCCTCTGCATGCTCGATGGGCAGTTCGGCCAGGGAGCCCTCGACCTCACGCCACACACGGCCCACTGCGATGCCGAAGACGCCCTGACCCCCCTGGAGAAGGTCGATGACCTCATCCGCGGACGTGCACTCGTAGACCGATGCCCCATCGCTCATGAGGGTGATCGACGCAAGGTCGTCAATGCCGCGGTCCTGGAGCTGGGAAACGGCGGTGCGCACCTGCTGCAGGGAGACACCCGCGTCCAGGAGCTTCTTGACGACCTTGAGGACCAGGATGTCGCGGAAGGAATAGAGACGTTGGGAACCCGATCCGCGAGCTGCACGCACCGAGGGCTGCAAGAGTCCGGTGCGCGCCCAGTAGTCCAGCTGCCGGTAGGTGATACCCGCGGCGCTGCAGGCCACGGGCCCGCGATAGCCGCTCTCGTCCTCGTCGATCCCCTCCAGGGGGTCGCCGAAGAGCATGCCCTGCCGCGCTTCGACGGCGGCATCCACGGATCGGGCGCTCACAGGTGCTCCTTCGGATGAGGATGGGATTTCCTTGACTGACACCACGCTAGGCAGTGGGGACAGCGGGGTCAACGATCCGATCGGCGAGTCTCAATCTCGACTTCAACGTGAGGGTTGGCCCGCAGAGCCATTGAGCTGCGCCAATGACACCCGCAGCATCTCACGATGGAGGTCCGCCACCAGTTCGCCGAGTTCCGACGCTCGAGACCTCGCCCGCTCCAGGTCTCCGGCACGCTGGCGGGAACGCTGGGAGGAGACGATCTGGTCGATGATGTCCGCATTGCGTTCCGCCCCGGTGCGCACGGGACGCAGGTTGCGGGCATCCAGACCCTCGTTCTCCAGGGTGAGGAGCAGCTGCACGACCTGGACACAGCGAGAGGCGAAGTACCCGGCCAGGTCAGGGGTGATGAGTCCGAAGCGGACATAGCGTTCAAGTGTGGTCAGGTCCGTACCGGTGAGGTCGGCGAGGTCGCGGGCGGGCAGGGAGGTCCGGTTCGGGGGCACGACCACATGTCCCTCGGAAGCAACGACGCGCGCCGTGGGCGCCACCTCCACGTCGTGGCCGGCGTCCAGGGCACGCAACTGGTCGCCGATCACCTTCAGGGGCGCATAGGAGTCACGCTGTTGGATCAGGACGAAACGGATGCGCTGGACATCGGCGCGCGAGTACTTGCGGTATCCGGAGCCGCTGCGACTGGGGGTGACCAGACCCTGGTCCTCCAGGAAGCGGATCTTGGACACCGTGATCGCGGGGAACTCCCCCACCAGTGCATCGACCACCTGACCGATCGACATGACGGGATCGCGGGGGACGTTGCGTGGCCAGGGTTGGGGGGCGTCGTCGGCGACCTCTGCGCGGACGGCGGAGGTCATGCCGTGCGCGGGGAGGGCTGGTAGGTGAGCCGGTACTTGCCGATCTGGACCTCGTCACCCGCATGCAGCTGGGCCTGGTCGACACGCTGACGGTTCACGTAGGTCCCATTGAGGGAACCCGAGTCCCGCACCAGGAACCCGCCCTCGTGGGAGATGAACTGGCAGTGGCGTCGTGACACCGTCACATCGTCGAGGAAGATGTCGGACTTGGGCGAGCGACCCGCGTTGGTGACCTCGGGATCCAACAGGAAGCGCGCACCGGAGTTCGGGCCGCGCTGGACGATGAGGAGGGCTGAGCCCGCCGGCAGGGCATCGACCGCGTCACGATCCCGCGCCGACAACGGCATGGGCACGGACGCGTCGACCTCGTCGGGGACAGGGACCCCCAGGATTGATGTCGCCGTGGGATCAATGTCCTTCTGAGGTTCCATTCGTCCCTCCCCAGGGTCTTGCGATGTCTACGGATGTCAAGATGGGTCCAGTGTAGTGACTTGCGGCCCATGCGGTGTCATGACCATGCCCGCACCGTCACTCCACCTGGGCGAAACGCGGGCTGGAGGGCTGGACCACGGCATCGATGACCACGTCCTGCGCGGGCTCCACCTCGACCTGGGCCCCCCGGGCCCTCATCTGGGAGGCAGCACCGGCGGAGATCTCAAGCGCGGGCGCGATCGTCTGGGAGTCGCCGATGACCTGCCACGTGTAGGGGCTCGTGATCGGCGTGGAGTCCACGATGATTCCGTCCTCTCCGGAGGAGAACCAGGTGCGGGAGGTCAGACGCACCCCATTGAGGGCGATGGCCTCCGATCCGGCATTGCGCAACTCACCGAGTGTCAGGATGAAGTACTCCACGGGCACCTGGCCCTGTGGATCACGCACCGTCAGCACCACCCCTTCTCCGTGGACGGGCACCGTGCCGGCATTGATCTGTGACTGGATCCGGGCCTGCGCCGCGGCCTTGTCGGCCGCTTCGCGCTGTGAGGCGGAGTCCTCCAGTTCCATGAGTTGGGAGTTCAGGTCCGAGCGCTCCGTCCGCAACTCATCGGCCCTGGACGTCAGCTCGTCCAGGAGCAGCACGAGGTCCTGTTCACCCATCGTCTCCAGCGGGTCCTCCTGCTGAGCGCGGACCTGGGTGACCAGTGCCACGCCCAGCATCAGGCAGATCACCAGGAGCAGCGCGTGGAGTGGACGCGGGACGGCGAACACCGCCTTCCCGGCCCGACGCCACAATGAGGGGCGCGCACCGGTGGAGCGGTGCCCCCCACCTTTCTCCGCCCCGTGCTGCGGGTGTTCCTCCGGTGTGGAGGTCGACGGCTCCGGCTTCCCCATCGGACTCATGCCTTGAAGATCAGGCGACGGATGGACGCCGTGTTGGAGAAGATGCGGATGCCCAGCACCACCACGACTGCGGTGGTCATGGCCGACCCGACGCCCAGTTGGGCACCGAGGAACACCAGGAGGCAGGCGACCACGACATTCCAGAAGAAGGAGGTGATGAAGACCCGGTCGGAGAAGACTCCCTCCAACCAGGCGCGTGCGGCACCGAAGAGCGCGTCGAGTCCCGCCACCACTGCGACCGGGAGGAAGGGCTGGAGCCACACGGGCACGGTGGGGTCCACGAGGAACCCGATGACGATACCGGCGATGAGACCGAGGACTGCGATCACGTCAGCCTCCTTGGGTGTTCTGTTCGACGGGATGGGCGAAGGTGGTGGACATCGGGTCCAGTGCGCCCAGTTCCAGGGACTTCGAGCTCGCGGTGGACATGCGGATGCCGGAGACGGACTGCAGGGCCGAGAAGTAGTCCCCCGTGGAGCCTCTCACGAGTCCGACCGAGAGCGCATCGGCATCGCCGATCGCCTCGATGGTGTAGGGCGACTGGATGGCGGTGACATTGACCAGGATGGTGGAGCCGGCCGTGCGCACGAAGGTGCCGGGCCCGATGCGGTGACCGTTCACGGCCACAGCCTCCGCCCCCGAACTCCACAACGAGTTCAGCAGACGTCGGATGTCCTGGTCACGCACCGCCCCCTTCCCGGTGCGGTCCTCCTGGTCCGGGGCGTCCCTGAGCTTGACGGTGAGGCCGGGGCCCCGCACGGGTCTCAGCGAGGTCGCCAGGTCCATGGCAGGATCCCCTCGCCCACCGGACTGGGAGGAGGTGGCGGTCAGGGCCTGCACCTTTCTGGTCAGTTCCTGGACCTCGCCTTCGAGCCCCTGCACGGTCGTCTGCTGTGCCTGTGCCTGCGAGAGCAGGGTCGGACCGACGTCGTCGGGTGCGGGCGCACGCAGCGTGCGCACCGCGACCGTGGAGGCCGCCCCCAGGACGACGGCCACCACCGCGGTGAGGAGCTTCATCCACACCGAGCGCCGGCCACCCTGCGAGCCTGATTCGTAGGCGTGGTACCCGGCGTCCAGGGGGTTGAGCAGCAGCCCGTTGAGCAGGGACATGGAGGCCGCGGGGTCCCCGGGGGT
>JAKECL010000562.1 GCA_030460725.1 Propionibacterium sp. | reverse complement strand
TTGACAACGCTCACCGTGATGGCCTTGGTGTCCGTCATGCCGAGTTTTCTCCTTTGATCGAGCAAACGGCCGAGATGGCTGCAGCGAGTATAGCGCTGACTCCCAACT
Source organism: Propionibacterium sp. (assembly GCA_030460725.1). GTDB lineage: Bacteria > Actinomycetota > Actinomycetes > Actinomycetales > Actinomycetaceae > Pauljensenia. The sequence goes on along the minus strand of JAKECL010000562.1, from coordinate 1,402 downwards.
CTGGCGAGGTGATCTGTATCGTCCCGCGACGTTAGCGGCTCTGGTCTCAAGTCGAAGCAGTTCTCCGATTAGCGAAGGACATCTGATGCACAGAATAACAATCACTATGGGCGGCGGCCGGTTCACCATAGGCGGCACCAAGAAGGAGATCCAGGAGATCGCCGCAGGGATCGCCAACGGCTTTTCCCGCGGAGCCGGAGCGTGGCTGACTCATGGGGATCGCACGATATGGATCCCCGCCACCTCCCAGATCAAGGTCGACCTTCCCGGCTCCGAGCTCCCTGAGCTCGGCGCCACCAGGGTGGGGAACATGAAGAACTGCGTCGCGCCGATGCACTGACCGGCGACTGGGCGGAGACTGAGAGGCAGTAGCGTCCTGATATGGCAGAGCGTTCGGGTAAGAGTATTCATTCCACGAGACAATTTCTACGGGACAATTTCCACTGGACAAGGAGGGCGTGATATGCGCGCAGTCACTTGGCACGGCAGACGGGACGTCCGCACTGAGACCGTCGATGATCCGGTCATCGTTGAGGATCAGGACGTGTTGGTGAGGGTGACCTCCACGGCCATCTGCGGGTCGGATCTGCATCTGTACGAGCTCCTGACGCCGTTCATGACTTCGGGCGACATCCTCGGCCACGAGGGGATGGGGGTGGTCGAGGAGGTCGGATCGGCGGTGTCATCGGTCAGGCCCGGCGACCGGGTCGTGGTGCCGTTCAATGTGGCATGTGGGCACTGTGATATGTGCCATGCCGGCCTGCAGTCCCAGTGCGAGGTGACTCAGGTCTCCGCCTTCGGCACCGGTGCCGCGCTGCTGGGCTACTCGAAGCTGTACGGGTCGCTGGCCGGCGCCCAGGCGGAGTTCGTCCGGGTGCCCCGGGCCGAGTACGGGCTGATGAAGGTTGGCACGGACCTACCCGATGAGCGCTACCTGTTCCTGTCCGACATCCTGCCGACGGCCTGGCAGGCCGTGCGGTACGCGGGGGCCACCGCCGGAAGCTCGGTGGCAGTGCTAGGTCTGGGACCGGTGGGCCAGCTCACCGCCCGCGTGGCGGTCCATCTGGGGGCCAGGGTGTACGGCGTCGACCCGGTCGCCGAGCGACGCGCGATGGCGACCCGCCACGGCGTCACCACCTTCCCCGGGGCTGAGGACGCCCGGGGCCCGATGCGCTTCGACACCGGTGGGCGGGGGCCTGACGCCGTCATCGATGCGGTGGGGATGGAGGCCCATGGAAGCCCCGTCGCCTCAGCGATGCAACGGGCGGTGGAGATGCTTCCGACGCAGGCTCAAGAGAGGGCGATGACCTCGGCGGGAGTCGATCGGACGGCCGCCCTGCGCGCCGCCGTGGATCTGGTGAGCCGGGGCGGCACGGTCTCGCTGGCGGGGGTCTACGCCGGG
>JAKECL010000561.1 GCA_030460725.1 Propionibacterium sp. | reverse complement strand
TCGGGGTCATGGGTTGGGTGGGGCCTGGGGGCGCCACTGGTGGGGGTGCGGGGGGCATTCACCCCCAAGGGAGGGATACCCGGGAGGGCCGGACTGGCACTGTCGGTCTGCTCCTTCGTGATCCTCCTGACACTGTGGTGGTTCATCACCGCCCGCGAGCTGGTCAACCCCATGTTCGTCCCCACCCCCGCCGACACGGCCCGAGCGGCGGTGGACATGGTCCAGCGGGGCTTCCTGGAGGACATCTGGGTGACCGTCTACCGCGTGATGGCCGGGTTCGTCATCGCGGCGGCCGTGGCGGTCCCCCTGGGGATCTTCGTGGGCACCTACGCCCCGGTGTCGGCCTTCTTCCAGCCGATGTTCTCCTTCATCCGCTACATGCCGGCCTCCGCCTTCATCCCGCTGTTCATCTTCTGGATCGGGATCGGTGAGGAGGAGAAGATCGCGATCATCATCCTGGGCAGCCTGCCCCAGCTGGTCCTCATGGTCGCCAACAACATCCGCACCGTCGGCCTGCCCCTGATCGAGGCCTCCTACACGCTGGGCACGAACCGGGCGAACGTCCTGTGGAAGATCATCCTGCCCAGGGCCTGCCCCGACATCGTCGACACCCTGCGCATCGTGCTGGGGTGGGCCTGGACCTACGTGATCGTCGCCGAGCTGGTGGGAGCCTCCTCCGGTATCGGATTCACCATCCTGCAGTCCCAGCGCTCCGTCGCGGTGGACCAGATCTTCGTCTCCATCCTCACCCTGGGACTGATCGGACTGCTGGTCGACAACATCCTCATCGTCCTCAACCGGATCCTGTTCCCCTGGAACGAACGGAGGCACTGACCATGGACACCAGCACCGACTCCGCAATGGTCGTCACCGACCTGACGAAGACCTTCCGCACCACGCGCAGCGTGGTCCACGCCCTGGACTCCATCGACCTGACGGTGCGCCCCCAGGAGTTCATCTCGCTGCTGGGCACCTCGGGATGTGGGAAGTCCACGCTGCTGCGGATCATGGCGGGGCTGGAGGAGCCCTCCAGCGGATCTGTGACCTTCGGGGGACGCGAGGTCCGGGGACCGGGACGCGATCGCGGCATGGTGTTCCAGTCCTACACGCTCTTCCCCTGGCTCAATGTCATCGACAACATCGCCTTCGGTCTGCGCGAGCAGGGCATGGGGCGCGCTGCCCGGCGTGCCGTCGCCGAGGAGTACGTGGACCTGGTGGGGCTGCGCGGGTTCGAGCAGCACTACACCACCGCACTGTCGGGGGGCATGCAGCAGCGCGTGGCCCTGGCGCGAGCCCTGGCCAATGAGCCCCGGGCCCTGCTGCTCGACGAGCCGTTCGGGGCGCTCGACATGCTCACCCGCGAAACCATGCAGGAGCTGCTGCTGCGCATCTGGCAGCGCACCCCCAAGACCGTCGTCATGGTGACCCACGACGTCGACGAGGCGATCCTGCTGGCCAACCGCGTGGTCGTCATGTCCGCGCGGCCCGGACGGATCCGGGAGGTCATCGACATC
>JAKECL010000560.1 GCA_030460725.1 Propionibacterium sp. | reverse complement strand
CCTCGTGAGCATGTCGCACGAGATCCCCTCCGCCCACCTCCCCAACCTGCGCGACGTCGGTGGCTGGCCCACCACGTCCGGTGCCAGCCTGCGCCCGGGCACTCTTCTCCGCTCCGCCGCGCTGTCGGATCCGGGCGTCGCCACGGATCCCGTCGTCGGGGCGCTGGGCCTGGACGTCGTGGTCGACATGCGCACCGCCGCGGAAGCGGGGCGTCGCCCCGACCACCTGCCCCGTGGTGCCCGCCTGGTCCAGGTGGACATCCTCGCCAGCACCGTCGGTTCCTTCGCGAGCCTCGCAGGAGCGCTCCCCGCAGCAGTTGCCGAGGGCCGGGTGAGCCCGGACGCCTTCCTCGCCGACCTCGACGCGAGGGCCGTCATGGGGCGCACCTACCAGCAGTTCGTCACCGAACCCTCGGCCCGCGCCGGGTTCGCCGAGGTGGCGCGCACCGTCCTGCGTGCCGCTGGGCGGCCCGCGCTGCTCCACTGCACGGCGGGCAAGGACCGCACCGGGTGGGCCGTGGCCGTGCTGATGACGACTGTCGGGGCGACTCGCGACGCCGTGTTCGAGGAGTACCTGGCGGTGTCCCCAGCTGTGCGTGCGCTCTTCGCCCCGGACCTGGAGCGCGCCGCCGCAGTCGGCCTGGACGCCGAGCGCCTACGACCCCTGCTGGATGTCGACTCCTCGTACCTGCAGGCCGCATTCGACCGGGTCGACACGGACTTCGGTGGGTTCGACGGCTACCTCCACGCGGGCCTCGGTCTGGAGGATGGTGAGCTCGGGGCGCTGCGGGCAGCCCTCGTCGACGCCTGAGGTCCCACCGACGGGCTCCCCGCCGGGACCCTCGTCCCGGAGCCACCGCCTTCACGGGGCCCGCACGGACCCGATGGCTGCCGCGGTCCGGGAATGCCAGCAGCCGATCGGGGTGCACCGACGGCGCCTGGCCTGAACCGGCGGTGTTGTCACTGCCGACTGAGCGAGCTGAGCTCGACGCGGGCTTCGCCCGCCGCATTGACGACGGTGCCGGACAGGGTCTCCCCCAGGACCGTGGTCGACACCGTGGCGCCCCCACCGTTTGGATGCGAGGTGACCGTGTAGGTCCCCGTCCTGAGGGCATCGCGCAGGGCGGCGAGCTCGGGGTCGGAGAGACTGTCGACCGTCTCCTCGACTCTCGCACGACACTCGTCCCAGTGGTTCCCGGACCCGACCTGGGCTCCCTCGTAGGCGGAGAACCCGCAGGCCGTGTCACCGTCCTCCCTGGCCATCGCCAGGACGAAGGTCTTGAAGGTGCTGCGCGCGACCTCGTCGTTGATCCCGTCCGTGCCGCCACCGCTCCCGACCCCACCGGAGTGGGTGGTGCCGTCCTCGTCAGGGGAGAGTGCGACAGGACTCCCCACCACGGAAGTGCCACCCGCACTGGAGGAGAAGAGGGTGTGCCAGGCGTAGTACGCCCCCGCGCACACCACCAGCACCGCGAGGAGCATGATGGCGGTCTTGCGCATGACCCCAGCATGTCA
>JAKECL010000099.1 GCA_030460725.1 Propionibacterium sp. | reverse complement strand
GATTCCCCCCATCTCCACGTATCACCCCGGGACTCCGTCGGAGTCCCGGGGTTTTCGTTGCCCTGGTGCGGAAAGGTCGGGGTGGGGTCACGGGTGCACATGGTCTGCGGACGGTGGGCACTCGCCGCTCCCTCCAGGACAGACGTGTGTCGTGGGCGGCTTGGGACAAGTCGGCCGTCGACCGCTCTGTGGAGTCTTCACGGCTGCGTTGGGCAGGCGCCTGCAGGCCAACGTGCCGCAGTGCCGCTGGCACGGCCTGAGGAGTTCTTCGAGCCGCCGTGACTCAATCGTGATCTCGGGAGGTGGCGATTCGAGAGTGTGAACGCTAACATGATCTCAGGATCAAGCGTCACCGCCCAGCAGGTGCGAGTAGTCGCAAGAATCCGTCCCCATCGGGAATGGCTGTGGAGCACCATGCTCTGTTCCGGACCTGAGGGGGGAATACGGGTACGGAGCGCGGGGACGCGCCCGATGCCTGCGGACACAGAAGTCCGCGCCCACACAGAGAGCTCAACGAGGAGAGTCCAATGAGACAGTCAATCCTTCGCCCAATCATCGCCGGGGCAGCGGCAGTGACCCTGATGGGTACGATGGCGGCCTGCGGTGGCGGTTCCAGCACGGAGTCCGGCGACGAGGCCACTTCGGGCAACGCGGCGGCGTCCGACATCACCGTGGGTTTCGTTGCCGTGGGTCCCGAGGGAGGCTTCCGGACGGCGAACGAGAATGACATCCAGGACGCGTTCAAGGCGGCGGGCATCTCGCTGAAGTACGCGCCGACACAGAACAACGACCAGCAGAAGCAGCTCCAGGCCTTCGCATCCTTCGTGGATGAGGGAGTGGATGCGATCGTGCTGTCCGCAACCGAGGCGACAGGTTGGGAGGAGTCCCTCAAGAGCGCCCAGGAGGCGGAGATCCCGGTGATCCTGGTGGATCGTGGCATTGAGCCGAATGACGAGTCGCTCTACGCAACCCACATCGGCCCCTCCAACATCACCGCTGGCAAGCAGGCGGGGGAGTGGGCGGCCTCCCACTTCACCGACGGAGCGAATGCCATCGTCCTGGAGGGCCCCGCGGGCCTGTCCGTGGTCAACGACCGCAACAAGGGCTGGGCTGAAGCGATCGCCGGCTCAAAGATCAACGTCCTGGAGAACCAGTCCGCGAACTGGTCCACGGAAGAGGGCAAGACCGTCACCGAGGGCCTGCTGGACAAGCACGCCAATGACATCCAGGTCATCTTCGCCCAGAACGACGAAATGGGTCTGGGGGCGGTCCAGGCCGTCATCGCCAAGGGCCTCAAGCCCGGACCCGGTGGAGTGGAGATCATCACCATCGACGGAACGAAGCCGGCGATGGAGGCGCTCGTGGCGGGCGATCTGAGCTATGTCATCGAGTACAACCCGATCTTCGGACAGCAGGTCGTGGATGCCGTGACCGCACTGGTCAACGGCGAGACGGTCGACAAGCAGATCGAGGTGGAGTCCGGCGCCTTCGAGAAGGCCGACGCCGAGCCCATCCTGGATTCCCGCCCCTACTGAGCGGACGCCGGTCGCGCATGGATGTCGGCGACACGTGGTCTCCGGGGCGGATGGGGAGAATCCCAGGACATCCGCCCCGGGGACCGCAGGCCGAACCGTCGACACAATCCGGACCTGAGTGAGGACGTGAGCAGATGACTAGAGGCACGAACAAGGGGGAGAAGTCCCCAATCGTGGAGATGCGTGGAATCTCCATTGGGTTCCCAGGTGTCAAGGCACTGGACGGAGTGGACTTCCGCCTCTTCCCGGGCGAAGTGCATGCCATCATGGGTGAGAACGGAGCGGGCAAGTCCACGTTGATCAAGGCCCTCACCGGTGTCTACCGGATCGACTCCGGGACGATCTCGGTGGAGGGGCGCGTGTGCCGCTTCGGTGGCACGGCTGATGCCGAGGCTGCCGGCATTGCAACGGTGTACCAGGAGGTGAACCTGTGCACCAACCTCTCCATCGGTGAGAACCTCATGCTCGGCCACGAGCTGCGCGGGAGGTTGGGCATCAACTGGAAGGCGACGCACATCCGTGCCCATGAGGCACTCTCGCAGATCGGTCTCGGGTCACTCGACACGCGTGCTCCGTTGTCCTCCGTCTCCATTGCGGTCCAGCAGCTGATCGCCATCGCGCGGGCGACGGTGGTCAATGCGCGCATCCTGATCCTGGATGAGCCGACCTCCTCCCTTGACACAAACGAGGTCGCGCAACTCTTCGCCATCATCCGTGATCTACGCGATCGTGGTGTGGCAGTCCTGTTCGTCTCACACTTCCTGGACCAGGTCTACGAGATCTCGGACCGGATCGCGGTCCTGCGCAATGGTCGACTCATCGGGGAGGGACTCACCGGTGACATGCCCCGCAATGTCATGGTCTCCATGATGATCGGGCAGGAACTGAAGTCTCTGGACTCTGTCGAGAGTCAGATGCCAGAAGTCGCGGCTGATGCTCCCGTCTCCTTGGGCGTCCATGACCTGGGACGGGCGGGCACCGTGGCACCGGTCAGCTTCGACGTGCGTGCCGGGGAGGTGCTGGGCGTCGCGGGTCTTCTGGGGTCGGGACGTACCGAGGTCGCACGTCTCATCTTCTCCGCTGACAAGGCAGACTCGGGCTCCGTCACCGTTCTGGGTGAACCGATGTCCTCACGAGGACCACTGGCCTCACTCAAGGCGGGGGTCGCCTACTCCACGGAGAACCGTCGCGACGAGGGGATCATCGCTGCCCTGTCGGTCCGTGACAACATCACCGTCTCCTTGCAGGCGATGCGGGGATGGAGACACAAGATCTCCCGCAGTGAGGCCGACGCCCTGTGCGAGAAGTACATTTCGACACTCGGGATCAGGACACCCTCGGCGGACACGTCCGTGGGATCCCTCTCCGGAGGCAACCAGCAGAAGGTGCTGCTCGCCCGGTGGCTGGCCACGCGGCCGAAGGTCCTCATGCTCGACGAGCCGACGCGCGGCATCGACATCGCTGCGAAGGCCGAGATCATGAACGCCGTCCTGGATCTCGCAGCGGAAGGCATGTCAATCATCTTCATCTCTTCGGAGATGGAGGAAGTGCTGCGGATCTCGAACCGCGTCCTCGTGATGCGTGATCGGGTGCAGGCCGCAGTTCTCGACAACAGCGAAGGGCTTACCCAGAGCCATGTCGTCGGCATCATCGCCGACGGAGGAGGGGAATCATGACCAGGCAAGCAGGTCGACCCGCGGGAGGCGTCAGGAGAGCCCTGGCCGGTCTCGACCAGCGGATGCTGCTCACGGTGTGCGCACTCGTGCTCCTGGTGGTGATCTGCGCCATCAAGGACCCCCGTTTCCTCCAGATCGGGTTCGTCAACGGGCAGTTCACCGGCCCCTTGATGGATGTGCTCCGGGACTCTGCCCCCTTTCTGATGATTGCGGTGGGCATGACCTTCGTCATCTCCACGTCGGGCATCGACCTGTCCGTGGGCGCCGTGATGGCTGTGTCGGGAGCCGTGGCGATGACCATGCTCCAACGATCCGGAGGCGGAGCCGTGGAGGCCCTCACGGCAGTTGCCGCGGCACTGGCCGTGTGCGGCCTGATCGGTGCATGGAACGGCCTGTTGGTCTCCGTGGTCGGTCTGCAACCGTTCATCACCACACTCATCATGATGCTGGCCGGACGCGGGATCGCGAAGGTCATCACATCTGGTCAGAACGTAGCCGCCGAGAATGATGCCTTCGCCTGGTTGGTCAACGGCCGGGTGCTCGGGCTGCCCTTCGCGTGGATCCTGGCCACGCTGATCGTCGTGGGCGTCGCGCTGCTCATGCGCCGCACGGCTCTGGGGACCCAGATAGAGTCGGTGGGTCTGAACAGGAGGCCAGCCGCATGGCCGGCATCGAGCCGCGTCGCATCCAGTTCGCGGTCTACGTGATCTCGGCCCTCTTGGCCGCCATGGCAGGCATCTTCTCCGTGGGCAACGTCATGCGCGTGGAACCCGCCAACACCGGCATGTCCTACGAGATGGACGCGATCCTCGCAGTGGTGGTGGGCGGGACCTCGTTGTTGGGAGGTCGCTTCTCGATCGTGGGCAGCTACTTGGGCGCGATGATCATCGCGATGCTCGGCAAGACCATTGTCTGGTTGGGAATCCCCAACGCTGCGACTCCCGCGTTCAAGGCCGTCATCGTCATCTCGATCTGCTTCCTCCAGTCGAGGTTGTTCGCGAATCTGCTCGCACGTCGACGGGGCTCACGGACGGACGCGGGTCCTGCCGGGGTCAACGAGTCGGAGACCAAGGAGGTCGTACCCGCATGAGCACCCCAAGATCCTCACACGACAACATGTCATGGATGATCAGGAACCTCCCGAAGATCCCCACCTACGTGGCGATCGTGGTCTTCGTGGTCATCTTCATCATCGGACAGATGTCCTACGGCAGCTTCTTCACGTTGCGCACGGTGTCCTCGTTGCTCAATGACAATGCCTACCTCATCATCCTGGCAGTGGCGATGACCGTGCCGATCCTCACCGGGGGAATTGATCTGTCGGTCGGTGCAGTCATTGCGCTGAGTTCCGTGGTGGGGTGCACGCTGGCCAACGGTGGGACACCCTGGCCCTTGGTGGTCATCGTCATGGTGCTCACCGGTACCCTCATCGGAGCGCTGTCGGGAACACTGGTGCGCTTCTTCGACATGCAGCCCTTCATCGCCACCCTCGCCACCATGTACCTGGCCCAGGGCATCGCTGCGATGATCTCCTCCGAACCCATCGTCCTGGCACAGGACTACGAACTGCGCAACCTCGGGGCCAAGATCACCCTGATCGACGGCCACAAGAACCAGGATCTGAAGATCTCCGTCGGGTTCCTCGTGGCCACAGTGGTGGTGCTCCTGGCATACCTCGTCATGCACCGTACGCGCACCGGGCGCACCATCTACGCGTTGGGGGCACCTGCAAAGGACTCCGCCACCCTGATGGGTCTGCCGGTGGGGCGCTCATTGTCCTCGATCTATCTGCTGTCCGGCACGATGTCTGGCGTCGCGGCGGTGGTCTTCGTGGGCGCCGTGGGCAAGGGGCAGAACATCCTCGGACAGGGATGGGAGCTCAACGCCGTTGCGGCAGCGGTCATCGGCGGAACCATCATCACCGGTGGCGCCGGATACGTGCTCGGCTCGGTCGTGGGGGCGCTCGTCTTCGCCACCATGAACCTGACGATCATCCGTGATGGGCGCATCAACCCGGAGGCGACGACCATCATCACCGGCCTTCTCCTCCTGTTGTTCGTGATCATCCAGAGGGTGATCGTGCACGTGGCGGAACGTCGCAGACCCGCAGGTGCGATCGGATCCGACCAGGACCGTGTGCAGGAGGGACAGGTGGAGGCCACGCGCGCCTGATCCTCCCTCTCCGGGGCGGGCCGGTCGTGCCCACCCCGAAGAGGGCCCGGTCGCTCGGGAGTCCCGTGGCATTCCAGTCCTCCTCGCGACCTGTCCCGGCGGCACCTTCCGGTGTGGCAGGTCTGGACGTCTCCTCCACCGTCCTCGTCCTGGCGCGAGTCGCGGGACCGACGTGCCTCGGCGAGACGTACGTCAGGAGGCTTTGGTGCCGCGCCACCGGCGCCGACGTGGGAGGCTAGGGAAGTCGTCCGAGAGGAGAAGGGTGTCCATGCCCCCGCGGAACCAGCAGAGCAGGCCGCCGGCGATGATGGATGTCGCTGCGGCCGCAGGTGTGTCCCACCAGACCGTCTCACGTGTACTCAACGGGACGGGCAAGGTGGCGGAGTCCACCCGGGAACGTGTCCTCAAGGCCATCGCAGACCTGGGGTACCGCCGCAACTCTGTGGCGCGCGCCCTGGTCACCCGGAAGTCGGGAATCATCGGCGTTCTCACCACGACCTCGGTGCGATTCGGCCCGAGCTCCAGTCTCCTGGCGGTCGAGCTGGCTGCGCGTGAGGCCGGGTTCTTCACCGCGGTCGCTCCTGTCACCTCCTTCACCCGTCGGGATGTGACCGATGTGTTTGACCACTTCCTGGGGCTCGCGGTCGAGGGCGTCATCATCGTCGCCCCGGTCGTGGAGCTGATAGAGGAGCTTGCCGCCATCTCGGTGGCGGTCCCGGTGGTGGCGGTCACCTCAGCTGCCATGGGTGTGTCGGCCGATGTGATCCCGGTGTCCGTGGACCAGGAGGGGGGAGCGCGCCAGGCGGTCGAGCACCTGGTCAGTCTGGGTCACCGCGACATCGTCCACGTCCCGGGGCCCTCGGACTGGTTCGACGCCCAGGCACGTGAGGCCGGATGGCGCGCCGTGATGGAGGAGCACGCACTGCCGGTGAGGGGACCCGTCCCAGGGGGATGGGAGGCCTCCGTGGGCTACGAGGTCGGACGGAGGCTCATTGAGGAGGGGTTGCCGACAGCCGTCTTCGCAGCCAATGACGAACTGGCGCTGGGACTGGTCCACGCCTTCCACGAGGCAGCGGTGGAGGTGCCCCGGGATGTCTCTGTGATCGGCTTCGACGATGCCCCGGCCTCCGAGTTCTTCATCCCCAGTCTGACGACGGTGCGGCAGGACTTCCATGCGCTGGGGGTCAAAGCTGTGGACACCATGGTCCGGGCGATCGAGGGCGAGGGGTCTCTCACCCGCACGCAACTGCCTGCGGAACTGATCGTTCGTGCCTCGGTGTCACCCCCTCGCCGATGAACCACGCTGCGTGGGCACACTCCCCGCTGTCCTCTCCTTCAGGTCGCCTGTCGGAGCCAACGCCGCGCACGGGTCGTGGGTGAGGAGGGCTGAGCGTTTCGGGCTGACCGGCCCACCCCGGCCCACTCCGGCAGGCCCCGGCCCATTCGGCCGACAGCCGCAATGAACCGTAGGCGCGGGAGACGAGATCGGGCGTTG
>JAKECL010000098.1 GCA_030460725.1 Propionibacterium sp. | reverse complement strand
GCCACCGAGCCACCGAGCCACCGAGCCACCGAGCCACCGAGCCACCGAGCCACCCGACCCTCCTGTGGGAGACTGCACAGGTGGGGAGTCGGAGTGCCCGCCAGCGGGGCAGCTCCCACCACGAGATCCGATGGAGGGGAACTGATGGTGACGTCGATCGATCTCGTGTATCCCTTCACCGGGCGCTGGCTGGTCCACAACAGCCCTGCCGACACGGTGCCCAGCCATGGCACGCCCCTGTTCGCCACGTCCTTCGCGATCGACTTCGTCCCCGTCGACGAGGACGGGGTGACAGCGCCATTCACACCGTTGTCGCTGGTACGCACGCAGCCGCCGGATGACTTTCCCAGATTCGGTCGCACGGTCCTCTCCCCCGTTGCAGGTACCGTCCTCGCCGTCCACGACTCGGAGGAGGACCATTCGGCCTATCGGGGCCTGCCCTCCCTCTGCTACGCGCTGACGCAGCGGCACCGGGTGAGGGCGGGATGGAACGCACCTGCCGGCAATCACGTACTGATCCGCCATGCCACCGGTGTGGTGGTGGCACTGTGCCATCTCCAGTCCAGTTCCGCGGTGGTCCGACCCGCGCAGGAGGTCCGGGCCGGTGACGTGCTGGGACGCTGCGGGAACTCGGGCAACAGCACGGAGCCGCACCTGCACGTCCAGGCGGTCGACACCGGAGATATCGCGGCCGCGCAAGCCGTGCCGCTGTCATTTGGAGGGAGGCTTCCACACAACGGCGAGATCGTCGTGGTCCCCGACCGGTGACGAGGCCCTCTCCAGGGCGTACCCCGCGCACCGAGCCTCCGGGGACGCGCCGTGTCGAACATGGGAACCTGCTCCGGTACTGCGCCCCGCCCGGTGTCGTCCACAGTTCCGGGTGTCTCCGTCCCGTCCGCGTGCGACGGGGCGGGTACCCGGTCTCCCCGGGTACCCGCCCTTTCCTGTGCAGCTCTGTTCGCTCAGGCGCTCACTCGCCTGATGCCGCCACCTGGGCCGGCTCCTGGCTGCCCACCGCGGTGATGCCCTCAGCGAGCACCTCGTCGCGTACGCGGCGCGCGTCCGCCCTCGTGGGCCCCGGTTCTGCGGGGAAGAGCACGCGGCGGTAGTACTCCAGCTCCTGGATGGACTCCAGGATGTCGGCCAGCGCGCGGTGACCGCCGTGCTTGACGGGTGCCTCCTCGAAGGTCGGGCGGTACCAGCGTCGCGCCAGCTCCTTCACCGAGGACACGTCGATGAGGCGGTAGTGCAGGTGGTCGATGACCTCGGGCATGTTGGTGACCAGGAACGCCTTGTCGGTGCCGACCGAGTTCCCGGCCAGGAGTGCCTTGCCCTTCTCGGGCACGAAACGCTTGATGTACTCCAGCACCTGGGCCTGTGCGGCCTCCATGGTCAGGCCACCGGGAAGTTCGTCGAGCAGACCGGACTTCGTGTGCATCTCGCGCACGAAGTCGCCCATGTGGTCCAGTGCGGACTGGGGCGGGGCGATGAGGACGTCGATGCCCGGATCAACGATCTTCAGGTCACCGTCGGTGACGACCACGGACACCTCGATCAGGGCATCCTCGGCCACGTCCAGGCCGGTCATCTCGCAATCGATCCACACCAGGGGGTTCTTCAGATTCTTGCTCACAGAGCCATTCTAGCCGTGCGGCCCATCGCCTCCATCGTCGACTGCCGCCTCGATGACGACTCCGCAGACCGCGACCAACAGACCCAGGACCACGTTCCCCGTGATGCGCACGATCGGGTGCGCCGGTCGGATGAGGCACCCGCCGAGGATTGCTCCCGACAGGAGGACCGAAGTGGAGATCGCCAGGCCCTTGTGCTCGGCAAGCCGTGCGCCGAGGGGATGCCGCGTGGGAGCCTCCTCCTGGATGGAGTGGGCGTCCACGCGCACCTCCTCCTCAGTGCCCGATGTCTTCGTTCCCTGTGCATGTCTTCGACCGGCAGGGGCGAGTTCGATGTCAGCGTCCCATCGAGTGTTCCCCCTGTTGCGCATCGACAGCTCAGCCTGGTCGGCACTCGATGAAGAGTCCACCACCCGTGGTCTCCAACCCTTGAGTCCCACCGCCGGATCGGTGTCCATCATCCCGTCAGGTCCCAACCTCGTCATGCCCCAGCCGTCGGCGAGGTCGGATACGTGTCCGGGCGGCGCGTTCTGACTGGGCACATGCCCCTCGATCGAGCCACCCACAGATCCACACAGAGTGTTCTCCAGCTCCCTGCGTAGGAACACCGACGTCGTGCAGTGGTCGCTCCGGCCATCCGGGAGGTGGCCCCACTAGACTGGCGGCCAGCCGCACCACCCCCAGGAGGCTACGCGCATGTCCACCAGCCAGGCCGCTCACCCCTTTCCCACGCAAGGACAGGAGACATCCGCATCTCCCATGCCCCTGCCGGTGACCACCGCTGATGTCGAGTCGGCCGCACGCGCCCTGCATGGGGTCGTGCGCCGCACCGCCCTCGGGCGCTCCGTGCGACTCTCGGACCACTTGGGACGCGATGTGTACCTCAAGCGCGAGGACCTCCAGAAGTGCCGCTCATTCAAGGTGCGCGGAGCCTCTGCGCGCATGTCGATGCTCTCCCCCGCCCAGCGTGAGAGCGGGGTCGTGTGCGCATCGGCGGGCAACCATGCCCAGGGTGTGGCCTATGCGTGTTCCCACTTGGAGGTGCGCGGGACGATCTACCTGCCCTCGAACACCCCGCGCCAGAAGCGCCAGCGCATCGAGGTGATCGGCGGGCAGTGGGTGGAGCAGGTCATCGTGGAGGGAACCTTCGACCGGGCGAATGCCCTGGCCCAGGAGGCGGCGCGCGCATCCGGGCGCGTCTATGTCCATCCCTACGACGACCCCATGACCATTGCCGGACAGGGCACGGTCGCCACGGAACTGGCCGAGCAGATGCCTCCCGACACCGCCTGTGTGTTGGTGCCTGTGGGAGGTGGCGGACTGTTGGCCGGCATCCTCACCTGGCTCAAGCACGCCCGCCCCGAGGTCCGTGTCATTGGCGTGGAGCCTGCGGGGGCGGCCAGCATGCGAGCGGCTCTGGACCAGGGGCAGCCGGTGCACCTGGACCGTGTCGACTCCTTCGTCGACGGCACGGCCGTGGGTCAGGCCGGCGACCTGGCTTTCGACGTCGTGCGCGCCCTGGTGGACGACATCGTCACCGTGCCCGAGGGCGCAGTGTGCACCGAGATGCTCGACCTCTACCAGTCCGACGGGGTGATCGCCGAGCCCGCAGGTGCCCTGGCCTCCACCGCTGCGCGCGAGTTCTTCCGTGCGGGCGAGACTGCCGAGACGGATCGGCCGGGAGCCGTGGTGTGCCTGGTGTCTGGGGGGAACAACGATCTCACCCGCTATGCGGAGGTCATGGAGCGCTCGCTGCGTCACGAGGGTCTGCGCCACTACTTCCTGGTGACCTTCCCCCAGCAGCCCGGTGCGCTGCGCCTGTTCCTGGGGGAGATCCTGGGACCGGGGGATGACATCGTCCACTTCGAGTACACGAAGAAGAACAACCGGGACACGGGCCCCGCGCTGGTCGGCATCGACCTGTCCCACCGCGAGGGCCTCGAGGGGCTGAGGCGCAGGATGGAGGCATCCCCTCTGCACGTGGAGGAGATCGGGACGGACTCGGAGCTCTTCCGCCTGTTGGTCTGAGAGCTGAGCGGACTGCCCGGCTCAGGCGGCCAGCGCGTGGCGGCGGGTCTGCAGGACGCGCACCCCGGAGGTGGAGTTGAAGCGGTAGCCCGCCCCGCGCACGGTCGAGATCAGGTCCTCGACCTCGAGCTTGCGGCGCAGGCGCCGGATGTGGGCATCCACCGTGCGCGACTCGGTGTCCAGGCCCCGGTTGGACCAGACGGTCTCGAAGAGTTCGTCGCGGGTCACCGTGCGGTCCGCATTGCGGGCCAGGTGGGACAGGAGGTGGGATTCCTGGGGGGTGAGATCGATGCGCTGGTCATTGACGCGGACCTCGCGTCGCTCGACATCGATGACGACGTCACGGCCGAGGCGGAGGTTGTCCAGGACTGCCAGGAAGTCCTCGAAGGAGGTCTGGGGGGTGGTCTGCGAGGAACGTGCGGGCGTGTACACGAGTGCCATGTGAGTATCCGATTCTTCGGTGCCGCGCGCCCACGCTCAGGGTGGGTTCAAGGGGCGGCAGTTGACTGACTGGTTGGAGGCGTCAATCAACGACACATTCGCGCACAGGTGCCACCCATGAGGAGGCTCGTCTGCTGCGGGAATGTGCTCACGAACCCCATGCTGCCGGTCAGGGCCACTCCGGTCAATGGTGTGTCCGCATGTCGGGCATTTGTGAACACGTTGTCCGCAGCCCGGTTGCGCGCCTCGCCCTCGTTGGGGCGCAGGAGCGCCGCCCGCACAACCTCCGACGAGGGCGACCCGGGCGAGGTGACGCTCGTCAGCGTCCATCCCCGGCCCCGCACATGACGGTGCCCGGCCACCTGACGGCAGCCGGGCACCTCTGTTGTCGGTCGGCCGATGAGGGACCGATGACACACTCACTCCACCGGGACGGGATCCTGCACGCGCACGCGCACGTCACCTGCGGCCTGCACCAGGTTCCTCAGCGAAGCGACGGTCTCGGCGTAGTCACGCGTTTTCAGACCGCAGTCGGGGTTCACCCAGAGGTGGCGGGGATCGATCGAGCGGGTGGCCTCCACGAGCAGTTCCTCCAGTTCCGCCACCGAGGGCACACGCGGGGAGTGGATGTCCCACACACCTGGTCCCACTCCCCGGTCGAAGCCGTGCTCGCGCAGTTCGGGGAGCACCTCCATCCGCGAGCGCGCCGCCTCGATGGAGGTCACATCCGCATCCAGCGCATCGATGGCGTCGATGATCTGACCGAACTCGGAGTAGCAGAGGTGGGTGTGGATCTGCGTGGTGGGCAACACACCGGCGGTGGCGGCATGGAAGGCGCCGACCGACCATTCCAGGTACTCGCGGTGGCGTGTGGCATCCAGGGGCAGCAGCTCACGCAGGGCGGGTTCGTCCACCTGGATGATGGCGGTGCCCGCGGCCTCCAGGTCCGCCACCTCGTCACGCAGCGCCAGGGCGATCTGGTCCGCCACCTGTGCCAGGGGGACGTCGTTGCGCACGAAGGACCACGCGATGATCGTCACCGGCCCGGTGAGCATCCCCTTGACCGGGCGTGGGGTGAGGGACTGGGCGAAGGTGGTCCAGGGCACCGTGAGTTCCCGGGATCGGGACACGTCACCCCACAGGATGGAGGGTCGGGTGCAGCGCGACCCGTAGGACTGGACCCAGCCGTTGCTGGTGACCGCGAAGCCCTCCAGCAGTTCCGCGAAGTACTGGACCATGTCATTGCGTTCGGGCTCGCCGTGGACCAGGACGTCCAGTCCGATCTCCTCCTGGAGTCGGATGACATCGGTGATCTCCTCCTTGATCCGAGCCTCGTAGTCGGCGTCGGAGAGCTCGCCTCGCACATGGGCGGCGCGCGCTCGGCGGATGTCAGTGGTCTGCGGGAAGGATCCGATGGTGGTGGTCGGCAGCTCCGGCAGTCCCAGGCGTGCGGTCTGTGCGGCCTCGCGCACCGGGTACTCGATGCGGGTCCGGTCCACGGCGGTCAGCGCGGCCACACGTCCTCGCACCTGCGCCTGCGACACCCCGGGTGCCACTGCCCGGGCGGCAAGGGCCTCCCGCGAGGCGCGGAGGTCCTCGTCAATGGATCCCCACCCCTGGCCGAGTCCGCGGGCCAACGTCGCGACCTCCCCGACCTTCTGGTCGGCGAAGGCCAGCCACGCGTGCAGGGAGCGGTCCAGCTCAGGGTCCGCCCACTGCTCCAGGGCGGTGTCGTGGGGAACGTGTTGCAGGGAGGTGGAGGTCGTGACGGCCAGGCCGGCCGCGCCGAGTGCCTTCAGCTCGTCGAGGGCGCCGGTGGCGGCCTCGAGGTCCGCGCGCCAGATGTTGCGACCCTCGATGACACCGGCGGCCAGGACGACGCGGGAGAGGTCGACCTCGCCGGGGCGGGGTGCGGCGCCTCGGACCAGGTCCAGCTGGATTGCCTCGACCCCACTTCCCGCCAGCGTCGGCAGGGCAGCGCGCCCGTCGCCGTAGGGCGTGGTGACGAACAGCTGGGGCCGCTCCCCCACTGCGGCCAGTGCCCGGTGCGCGCGCCCGGCAGCCTCGATGAGCACCTCGCGGTCCTCGGGCAGGTTGTCGGACACCAGCGCGGGTTCGTCCAACTGCACCCACGGCGCGCCGGCCTCGGCCAGGGCCCCGAGGACCTCGGAGTACACGGCCACGACCTCGTCCAGGCGGGACAGCGGGGACCAGCCGACGGGTGCGTCCTCACTGGGCTTGGCCAGCGCCAGCCAGGTGATCGGGCCGACCAGCGTCGGCCGCACGGTGACGCCCCAGCCCTGCGCCTCGACGAAGCGGTCGACGACGGTGCTATCGGTGAAGGCCAGCGGGGTGTCGGGGCCGATCTCGGGGACCAGGTAGTGGTAGTTCGTGTCGAACCACTTCGTCATCTCCTCCGGGGGCACCTGGGCGTCTCCGCGGGCCAACGCGAAGTAGAGGTCCAGGCCGCTGCGCCCCGCGAAGCGCTGCGGCACCGCGCCCAGCAGCACGGTCGCGTCGAGTACCTGGTCGTAGAGGGAGGCGGACTCCGGGATCGAGGCGTCTCCCGCGCCCAGGCCCAGCTCCAGGAGGCGCTGGTGGGTGGCGTGGCGAAGGTCGCGCTCGGTGCGGGCCAGGTCCTCGGCGCTGGTGCGTCCCGCCCAGTAGGACTCGACGGCACGCTTGAGTTCGCGGTTCCGTCCGATGCGGGGGTATCCGAGGATCGTGGCTGTGGGGAAAGGTGTGGTGGTCATGGCGGGTTCCTCCGAGGTGGGTGGGGGT
>JAKECL010000097.1 GCA_030460725.1 Propionibacterium sp. | reverse complement strand
CCCCCCGCCTCCTCCCGTCCGGGGGTGGTCGTCCCCTCCGATGTCACGCCGGATCCCCGCCGCGCGCCACGTCGAGGGCTTCCTCCACTGTGAAGGCCCCGGCGTAGAGTGCCTTGCCCACGATGGCGCCTTCGACACCGCAGGGAACCAGGTCCCGCAGGGCCGCGATGTCCGCCAGGGACGACACCCCGCCGGAGGCGACGACGGCGGCGTCGGTGGCCCGGCACACGCGCCTGAGGAGGTCCAGGTTCGGGCCCGAGAGCATGCCGTCGCGGGCCACGTCGGTGACGACGTAGCGCTGGCAGCCCGCGCGGTCCAGGCGCTCCATGACCTCCCAGAGGTTGCCACCGTCGCGGGTCCATCCACGCGCGGAGAGCGTCTCCCCGCGCACGTCCAGGCCGACGGCCACCCGGTCCCCGAACTCGGCGATCGCACGCTCGGTCCACTCCGGGTCCTCCAGGGCGGCAGTGCCCAGGTTGACTCGGCGGGCACCGGCAGCCAACGCGCGCCGCAGGGAGGCATCGTCGCGGATCCCCCCGGACAGCTCCACCTCGATGGGAAGTGCGGCGACGATGTCCGCGAGCAGGGCGGCATTCGAACCCCGACCGAAGGCGGCGTCCAGGTCGACCAGGTGCAGCCACCGGGCCCCCGCCTCGACGAAGGTGCGCGCAGCCTCGAGTGGCGACCCGTAGCTGGTCTCGGTGCCGGCCTCGCCCTGGGTGAGGCGCACGGCCTGACCGTCGACCACGTCGACGGCGGGAAGCAGGATCAGGGGTTGTGTCATGGCGGGGTCCTTCCGGAGGGGGGATCGGTTCAGGTGAGGGGTTCCAGCCAGTTGCGCAGCAACTGGGCGCCGGCCTCACCGGACTTCTCGGGGTGGAACTGGGTGGCGGTGAGGGCTCCGTCCTCCACGGCGGCCACGAAGCGCGAGCCGTGCTCGGCCCAGGTGGTGCGCGGTGGAGTCATGGGCCCCCCGGCCATGCCCTGCGCGGGATCCGTGAGGACACCGTAGGAGTGGACGAAGTAGAAGCGTTGGTCCTCCACCCCTCGGAAGAGGCGGGATCCCGCAGGCGGGGTGACCTGGGACCACCCCATGTGGGGAACCACGGGGGCCTCCAGGCGCTCCACGGTGCCGTGCCACTGGCCGAGCCCCTCGTGCTCACCCTTCTCCGTCGACGCCTCGAACATGACCTGCAGACCCACGCAGATGCCCAGCACGGGCCTGCCTCCGGCCAGGCGCCGGTCGATCATCGAGGGCGCGCCCACGCGACGCAGCTGGTCCATGACGGCCGCGAAGGCGCCCACGCCGGGCACCACCAAGGCGTCGGCAGACATGACATCCGCCTCGCGGGCACTGAGGAGGACCTCGGCCCCCGCGCGTTCCAGAGCGCGGCACGCCGAACGCACATTGCCGGAGCCGTAGTCCAGGACGACCACGTGGGGAGCTGTCATGTCACTTCCTCCTGAACCAGCCGAAGGGGCCGGCCTTGCGCTGCGCGGTTCCGTCGGGGGCCACGGAGTCCTCGTAGTCGCAGGGAGTGGTCCGTCCCAGCAGCAGGTCCTCGGTGGCAGGGGGCATGGATCCCAGGAGGACCCCCGCGGGGATGTCCTCCTCCGGTTGTCCCTGCACGTAGCGGCGCGCGGTGATCTGCCCGGAGACCCCGGGTTCAATGCCTTCGCCCTCCACCAGCCACGACATGATCGCCACGGCTCCGAACTTCGAGAGTCGGGAGACGACGCGGGCGACCTCGTCGACGGGTCCGGGCATCTCGCGACCACCACCGGCGAGCGAGGCGAGTTCGTCCTCCGGGCTGGGTGCGGTCTCCACCCGCAGCCACACGGCGGTCCAGGGACGCAGACGGACGACGGCCTCCTTCAGACCCGCCAGCGCCAGCAGGGAGTGCAGGGCACCGGGCGAGGGCAGGGGTGCCAGGACGAGTGCGACACAGAGGTGCCCGCCGTCCAGGTGGAGGGACTCGTCCACGGGCGCATCGGGGTCGGGCTCCCCCGGGGTCGGTGTGTCCGGAGCCGCCCCTGCGGAAGTCGGTGGTTCCGGAGCCGATGGCTCCGAGGCCCCTAATCCGGAGACCCCCGGTCCGGGGAGCACGGTGTCGGGGAGCGGCGTGGTCGGGTCCTGGGGGCCGGGAACGCCGGTGTGCCCCTCCTCCTGGGCGTCGGTGGCCTCGCGCCTCTCACCGCGCGGGTCTGCACGCTCGACTCCGCCATTGCGTGGAGGCCCCGAGGATGCGGACGGTCCGTCCGGGTCGGGGGCAGAGCTTGCGAAGTGGGAGACGATGTCCTCGAACTCCGCGTCGATGTCGTCGGCGTCGCCGCTCACACCCATCCCTCCGTCTCGCTCGGGCGCCCCACCCCGTTGACGAGGGCGGACGCCACCGGTTGCCCAGGCGCGGCAGGGCCGCGCGAGGGTCAATGCTACAGCGCACCCTTGGTGGAGGGGATGCCGGAGACCCGGGGGTCGGGTTCCACGGCGGCGCGCAGTGCCCGGGCCAGGGCCTTGAACTGCGCCTCCACGATGTGGTGGGGGTCGCGCCCGTGCAGGAGGGTCATGTGCAGGCAGATCCCGGAATTGAACACCAGGGACTCCAGGACGTGACGGGTCATGGATCCCGTGAAGTGTCCTCCGATCAGGTGGTACTCCTGTCCGGCGGGTTCTCCCTCGTGGACGATGTAGGGCCGTCCGGCCACGTCCACCACCGCGCGCGCCAGGGACTCGTCCAGGGGCACGGTGGCATCGCCGAAGCGGCGGATCCCCCGCTTGTCCCCCAGCGCCTGCTTGAGCCCCAGCCCCAGGCAGATCGCCGTGTCCTCGACCGTGTGGTGGACGTCGATGTCGGTGTCGCCACTGGCGCGCACCACCAGGTCGATCAGGGAGTGCTTGCCCAGCGCCGTGAGCATGTGGTCGTAGAAGGGCACGCTGGTGGAGATCTCCGTGCGCCCCGTCCCGTCCAGATCCATCTCGATGTGGACACTGGACTCCGAGGTCACCCGGTCCACCACTGCAACTCTGGTCCCGCTCATGCCGTTGCCTCCTTGAGTGCGGCCTTGAAGGCCTCCGTCTCCTCAGGTGTGCCCACCGAGACGCGCAGCCAGCCCTCGGGCCCGACCACCCGGATGAGCACCCCCCGCTCCAGCAGGGCACGGAAGACGGCATTGCGATCCGGGAAGGTCCCGAAGAGGATGAAGTTCGCGTCGGACTCCGCCACCTGGTGACCCTGTTCCACCAGCCACGCCGCCAGCGCGTCGCGTTCGGCGCGCAGGCCCGCGATCTGGGTCATGAGGGCGTCGCGGTGGCGCAGCGCGGCCAGTGCCGCCGCCTGGGTGAGTGCGGAGAGGTGGTAGGGCAGACGCACCAGCATGATGGAGTCGATGACCTCCGGTGCCGCCGCCATGTAGCCCAGGCGCAGACCCGCCATTCCGAAGGCCTTGGACATGGTGCGTGAGACCACCAGGTGGGGGTGGTCCCCCAGGAGCTCCAGGGCGGAGGGCACGCCCTGGCGACGGAACTCCCCATAGGCCTCGTCCACGACCACCAGGGTGGCCGAGCGACCTCCCTGGACCAGCGGTCCCGATGCGCGGGCCATGTCCAGGACACGGTGCACCGCCCGGGGATCCAGGGCGGTGCCGGTGGGATTGTTGGGGCTGGCCAGCAGCAGCACCGAGGGGTGCTCCCGTTCCAGGACCCGTTCCACCTCGGCCAGGTCCAGGCGGAAACCGTCCCCGCGGTCCCCCTGGACCCAGTGGGTGCAGGTGTCGCGGGCGTACTCGTGGTACATCGAGTAGGTGGGGGCGAAGGACACGACAGTGCGTCCGCACCCTCCGAACGCCTGCAGGATCTGCAGCATGACCTCATTCGACCCGTTGGCCGCCCAGATCGACTCCGGATCCACACGCACATGGGACTCCACCGCCAGGTAGTCCGCCAGCGCCTCCCGCAGCTCGGGGAAGTCACGGTCCGGGTAGCGGTTCAGGCCGGCAGCCGCGCGTCCCACCGAGGCCGCAATGTCCTCGACGACCTCGGGGGAGGGAGCAAAGGGGTTCTCATTGACATTGAGTCGCACGGGCACGTCCAGCTGGGGAGCGCCGTAGGGCTCCAGCCCGGCCAGGTCCGCTCGCAGCGGCAGCAGCGGGCGCACCCGGACGTCTGGCATGGGAGCCGACGAGGGCGACGCCGCGCCGCTCACCGGGAGACCTCCGCTGAGGCGCCGGGAAGTGTCTGCGCGCTGCCCGCCGCGTCGGGAGCACCCTGTGTGGAGGCGGCAGCGGGCCCCTGGTCCTCCGAACCCGCAGGTGTGGCGGTGCGGGTCGGGGGCGGGACCTGCGCGGATGCGAAGGCGGTTCCCGAGCCCTGTCTGGCCAGCACCGAGGCGGAGTGGGCGGGGAGGTCCTCGGCGTGGGCCAGGGCATCCAGGGGCTCGGCCACGGAGGCGAGGGCCTGGGCGGAGTACTCCACGACCTGTTGGGAGCGCATGAACTGCAGGACATTGAGTCCGGAGGAGAAGCGTGCGGTTCCACCCGTGGGCAGGACGTGGTTGGACCCGGCCATGTAGTCCCCCAGCGGTACCGGGGTCCAGGGGCCGACGAAGATCGCCCCTGCATTGCGCACACGCGCGGCCACGGCGGCGGCGTCGCGGGTCTGGACCTCCAGGTGCTCGGCGGCATAGGCATCGACCACCCGCAGCCCCTGCTCCAGGTCGTCGACGAGCACGATGCCTGACTGCGGTCCCGACAGCGCCTCGGTGATGCGATCGGAGTGCTTCGTCGCCTCCACCTGGGCGGGCAACGCAGCCTCCACGGCGTCGGCCAGGTCAGGGGCGTGCGTGACGAGGACCGAGGCGGCAGCCGGATCGTGCTCGGCCTGGCTGACGAGGTCTGCGGCCACCAGGGCCGGGTCGGCGGAGTCGTCGGCGAGGATGGCGATCTCGGTGGTCCCGGCCTCCGCGTCAATGCCCACGATCCCCCGGACCAGGCGCTTGGCGGCCGCCACGTAGATGTTGCCGGGTCCGGTCACCACGTCCACGGGTTCGCAGGGGTCGCCCTCGTCCACGAAGCCGAACGCGAGGGCTGCGATCGCCTGGGCCCCACCCATGGCCCAGACCTCCTCCACCCCCAGCAGTGCACAGGCAGCCAGGATGGTGGGGTGCGGGAGCCCTCCGAAGGCGGCCTGGGGCGGGGAGGCCAAGGCGATGGACTCGACACCCGCCACCTGGGCGGGGACGACGTTCATGACGACTGAGGAGGGGTAGACCGCGAGGCCTCCGGGGACGTAGAACCCCACGCGGCGCACCGGTACCCAGCGCTGGGACACGTGGCCTCCGGGGACGACCTCGACGCTGGCCGGTGCCGGGACCTGCTGGAGGTGGCCCTCGCGGTTGTGGGCAATGGAGAGCTCGAGGGCTCGACGGACCTGCGGGTCCAGTTGGTCCAGGGCGCGACCGATGGCCTCGGCGGGCACCCGCAGGGAGGTGGGGCGCACGTGGTCGAAACGCTCCGCCAGGTCGTAGAGGGCGTGGGCTCCGCGGTCCCGGACGTCCTGGAGGATGGGACGGACCACGTCGGTGGCGGCGGTGGTGTCCAGGGCGGCACGAGGGAGCACCCGGCGCAGGTCCTGGGCGGAGGGCGCGCTGCCCCGCAGATCGATGCGTCTCATGCCCCCAGCCTAGGCACAGCGCCCGCGGGCCGGGGGCTGTGGCCGAGCCACGGACAGGCGGATGCCCCTCCTCACCTCTCGCCAGCACCGGCCCGGGTGTGAGATCCGGAGCGATCGGGTCGGATCAGCACCGGGTCGGGTGGCACTGCTCCTACACTGGTTGTGACGGCGCACACAGCGCACGATGGGAAGGATGCACACAGTGAATGACGAACAGCTGACACGGATGCACGCGGGTGCGGGATTCATCGCGGCACTCGACCAGTCGGGGGGCTCCACACCCAAGGCCCTGGCGGGCTACGGGATCGAGCAGGGCGCGTGGAGCACCGAGGAGGAGATGTTCGACCTCGTCCATGAGATGCGCACACGGGTCATCACCAATCCGGCCTTCGACTCCGAGCACATCCTGGCGGCCATCCTCTTCGAGATGACCATGGACCGCGACATCGAGGGCACGCCGACTGCCACCTACCTCTGGGAACACAAGCACATCGTCCCCTTCCTCAAGATCGACAAGGGACTGGCCGAGCTCGACCAGGGCGTGCGCCTCATGAAGCCGATCCCCGACCTGGATGCGCTCCTGGAGAAGGCCGTCGCCAAGGGCATCTTCGGGACCAAGGAGCGCTCCGTCGTCCTGGAGGGGAAGCCCTCCGGCATCCGTTCCGTGGTGCGCCAGCAGTTCGACCTCGCCCACCAGGTGCTCGACCACGGGCTGGTCCCGATCATCGAGCCCGAGGTCGACATCCACACCGTGGACCGCGCACTGGCCGAGACGGTTCTGCTCACCGAGATCAACGCCTGCCTGGACGAGTTGGACGACGGCCAGAAGGTCATGCTCAAGCTCACGATCCCCGAGCGCGACGACTTCTACGCCGACCTCATCGCCGATCCACGGGTCCTGCGTGTGGTCGCCCTGTCCGGAGGGTTCTCCCAGGCGGAGGCCTGTGAGAAGCTCGCCCGCAACCACGGCCTGATCGCATCCTTCTCCCGTGCCCTGCTCCAGGGCCTCACCGCCCAGCAGAGCGACGAGGAGTTCACCGCAACCCTGCGCGCCTCCATCGAGAAGATCGCCGCAGCCTCCGCCTCCTGAGGCAACCACGGCTGGAACCCGGCCCCTGCGCATGGGTGGCCCACTGTCACCCCAGCGCCGGGGCTGGGTCGTGGGGGGGGTGGGGGTGGTGTGCTTTTTTTCGGGCCCGCCCCCCCCCCCCCCCCCCCCCCCGCGGGCCCCGCGCAGCGGCCGCCGACATTTTCGGCGCCTGATGCTGGCCCGGATCGGC
>JAKECL010000096.1 GCA_030460725.1 Propionibacterium sp. | reverse complement strand
TGTGGACGTGGTCCGCTCGGACCGGGACGGGGCGGACCCGGCCTCCGTGGCCTTCGATGCCGTGCGGGAGGGGACCGAGCGTGGGGTGGATGTGGTCATGGTCGACACCGCCGGCCGTCTCCAGACCAAGTCGACGCTCATGGATGAGTTGGGCAAGGTCAAGCGCGTGATGGAGCGCAGTGCGCCGGTCAACGAGGTCCTCCTGGTCCTCGATGCGACGACGGGTCAGAACGGGATGCGCCAGGCGCAGGTCTTCGCCGAGGTCGTGGATGTCACGGGCATTGTGCTCACCAAGCTCGACGGGTCAGCCAAGGGTGGCATCGTCGTGTCAGTGCAGCAGGAGCTCGGCGTACCGGTGAAGTTCGTGGGGTTGGGCGAAGGCGCTGATGATCTGGCGCCCTTCATTCCTCAGGATTTCGTCAATGCCATTGTCGGCAGGTAAAGAGAATCTCGTCCATATCGTGGATAGGTAAAGAAACCTCCAAATCCTTCCGGGTATCTTCGGTGCTGTCAGTCCTACGATCCGGAAGGCACTCCCGTGGACACACTCGACTCAGGCGCAACAGCCTGGATGCTCACCTCGGCATCGCTGGTCCTCCTGATGACCCCCGCGCTTGCCCTGTTCTACGGCGGCATGAGCCGTACCAAGTCCGTCCTCAACATGATGATGATGTCCTTCGGCGTCCTGGCCGTGGTCGCCGTCATCTACCCCCTGTGGGGGTGGTCGATGAGCTACGGGGGATCCGACATCGGGGGCATCTTCGCCAACCCCTTCGAGCAGTTCGGTCTTCTCGGGTCCTTCGACGGAAGCGCGCTGGACGACTTCGGCGTGCCGACCTGGGTCGGTGTCGCCTTCCAGATGACCTTCGCCATCATCACCGTCGCACTGATCTCGGGTTCCCTGGCCGAGCGCGTCAAGTTCGGCACCTGGTTGGCCTTCACCGCCCTGTGGGTCACCCTCGCCTACTTCCCCATGGCCCACATGGTCTGGGGCGGCGGCCTGCTCTCCGGCGACGGCCCGATCGCCTCGCTGACCGGTGTGGCCCCCATCGACTTCGCCGGTGGCACCGTGGTGCACATCAATGCCGGAGTCGCGGGTCTGGTGCTCGCCCTGATCATCGGCAAGCGTCCCGGATTCGGATCCGTGGCAATGCGTCCCCACAACCTGCCCTTCGTGATGATGGGTGCGGCCTTCCTGCTCTTCGGCTGGTACGGGTTCAATGCGGGCTCCGCTTTCACGGCGGACGGCCTGGCCGGCATGGCCTGGGTCAACACGACCGTCGCAGCCGCAGCAGCGGTCCTCGGGTGGATGTTCACCGAGCGCATCCGTGACGGCCACGCCACCTCCCTGGGTGCCGCTTCCGGCATTGTCGCGGGCCTGGTCGGCATCACTCCTGCTGCCGGTGCCCTCAACCCCATCGGTGCGATCATCCTGGGACTCATCGTCGGGGCCCTGTGCGCCATGGCTGTCGGACTGAAGTTCAAGCTCGGCTACGACGACTCACTGGACGTGGTGGGCGTCCACCTGGTCGGAGGCCTCACCGGCACGGTGCTCATCGGTTTCCTGGCCACCGACGGCGGCCTCTTCTACGGGGGTGGCATCGGGCTCCTCATCACCCAGATCCTCATTGCCGTGATCGCAGTGGTCTTCTCGGGCGTCATCACTGGCATCATTGGATACGCACTGAAGGCCACGATGGGGTGGAGGATCAGCCCCGAGGCCGAGACCCGCGGCATTGACCTCGCCGAGCACTCCGAGACCGCCTACGAGAACCCGACCGCCGCGGCGCGTCTGTCCTGAAGGGAAGCGACATGAAGCTCATCACCGCGATCATCCAGCCCTACCGGCTCGATCCCGTGCGCGAGGCCCTGGAGGCCATCGGCCTGACCGGAGCCACCATCTCCGAGGCCTCGGGCACCGGTCGACAGAAGGGACACACCGAGGTCTACCGCGGTGCCGAGTACGCCGTGACAGTGGTCCCCAAGATTCGCCTGGAGACCTTGGTCCGCGACGACGAGGTGCCCGCCGCCGTCGAGGCCATCGCCACCGCTGCCCGCACGGGTAACATCGGTGACGGAAAGATCTGGGTCAGCCCCGTCGACGACGTCATCCGTGTCCGTACCGGCGAGTCCGGCCCCTCAGCTCTGTGAGGTCGTGATCACCCCCGTGACACCTGCGCTCGGTCAGGCCCTGCTCGACCTGGATCCACCCCGTCCCTTCCAGGACGGACGCTGGGTCCCGGGTCCGGGCAGGGCCTACCGGCGCACCATCCAGCAGAAGGTCACCGACCACCTCCTCGAGGTGTGGGAGAGGGCGACGGTGGGCCTGGACATTGGGCCCGTGTCACTCGCGATCGTGGGATCCTTCGCCCGCGGCGAGGGCGGCCCCACCTCCGACATCGACGTGGTCGTGCTCCACGACCTGCCCCACAAGCTCTTGGGCAGGGTGGAGGACCTGGTCCAGCACGTGCTCTACCCGCTGTGGGACTCGGGTGTGGCCGTCGACCATTCGGTGCGCACCCCCGAGCAGTGCCGGGAGGTGGCCCGCACTGATCTGGCGGCGTTGACGGGTCTGCTGGATCTGCACCACGTGGCCGGCAGCGCCGAGCTCACCGACTCCGTGCGCTCACTGGTCGGCGCCGACCTGCGCCGGGCCGCACCCACCCGAGTCGACGAGCTGCTCTCCGGGGCCCGGGAGCGTTGGGCGCACGAGGGCGAGCTCGACCTCGTCAACGAGCCTGATCTCAAGAGCTGCAAGGGCGGTCTGCGCGATCTCAATCTCATGCGCGCCCTGGCTGCCACCTGGCTCACCGACTATCCCCACGCCAGTGTCGAGGATGCTGCCGGGATCCTGTGCGACGTCCAGGATGCCCTGCAGCGTGTCAGCAGACGACACACTGCGAAGCTGTTGCGCGCGCACCAGGCCGAGGTGGCCCGTGCACTCGGCCTGGACGGATCCGACGCCGAGACCGACCTCATGCGCGTGGTGAGCCAGGCGGGTGCCGCCGTGTCCGGCGCCACCGACGCTGTCATCCAGCGTGCCCTCGGCGCGCGCGAGGCCTGGGGCCCTGGTGGGCTCAGACGCAGGATCTTCACCCCCCGCGCCCCCAGGGGCCAGCGGAAGACTGCCCATCTGGACGAGCTGGGTTTCGGGATTGCAGTGTCCGACTCCTCCCTGGTCTTCACCGAAGCCGACTCCGCACGCGATCCCTCCGCGGTGCTGGAACTGGCGGGGGCATCAGGACGCACCGGTCTGCTCCCCTCGGCGGCCACCCTCGACGACATCCGCACCGCGGTGGGGGACGGCCTCATGTCGGGGGAGCGCATGTGGACCTCGCGTCGCGCCCACCTCTTCGTCGACTTCATCGGATCGGGCCGAGGGGTGGTTCCCGCCTGGTTCGCCCTGGACGGGGCGGGTCTTCCCAGTGCATGGATACCGGAGTGGGAGGCCCTGCGCTCACGTCCCCAACGTGCGGAATTCCACCGCTGGACGGTGGATCGCCACTGTGTGGGAGCTGTGGCGGAGATGGGGGAGATGCTCGGCGGGCGTGCCGATTGGCTGCCCCCCTTCGACCGTTCCCTCATCGACCGCACCACGGCACTGCTGGTCGCCCTGCTCCATGACATCGGCAAGCGCCCTCCGGGCGGTGGGGTGGACCATCCCCACGAGGGTGCAGTGCTCATCCCCGCAATCCTGGATCGGATGGGCTTCCCGGAACTCGTGGCACCCGTGTCCTCCCTGGTGGAGAACCACCTGGTGCTGGCGCAGGCCGCCACGTCCCGGGATCCGGGGGATCCAGCCACCATCGACCTCGTCCTGGCCGCTGCTGACCACGACCCACAACGGCTGGCGACCCTGATCGCCCTGACCCGCGCGGATTCCGTTGCTGCCGGGGACAAGGCATGGAACCCCTGGCGCGCGAGCCTGGTCAATGGTCTGGCTCGTGCCTGCTGGGAGGAGCTGGTCCGCTGAGACAGGGGCGCCCGGCCCCCTGCTCCCAGAGGTGAGAGGATCCGGCCGCGACCGGACCCGGGCCCTCACTCCCGGGGGATCGTGGTGCCCTGACAAGGGCCTGTCGCACGGTGCACGGTGGTCAGGCCCGACGGAGCCCACGGACGGGGTGCGCTAGTCTGGAGGACAGTCAATCCAGCCCTCCTTGCCCGGAAGTGGGATGTACGTGTTCGGGAATCTCTCTGACCGATTGGGTCAGTCCTTCAAGCAGTTGCGCGGCCGCGGTGTCCTCACCGAGGCTGATGTCGAACGCACGATCTCCGAGATCCGTCGCGCACTCCTCGATGCCGATGTGGCACTGCCGGTGGTACGGGAGTTCACCGCGAAGGTGCGCGAGAAGGCGGAGGGGGCCACCCGCTCCCAGGGCCTGAACCCCGGTCAGCAGGTCGTGCGCATCGTCCACGACGAGCTCGTCGAGATCCTGGGCGGGGAGACCCGCGAGCTGCACTTCGCGGCCTCCGGGCCCACGGTCTTCATGTTGGCGGGCCTCCAGGGCGCAGGAAAGACGACCCTTGCCGGCAAGCTCGGCAAGTGGCTGCGTGAAGAGGGCAAGTCCGTCCTGCTGGTTGCCTCCGACCTCCAGCGTCCCAACGCCGTGCAGCAGCTGCAGGTCGTGGGTGAACGAGCCGGTGTCCCCGTGTGGGCACCACAGCCCGGCAATGGTGTCGGGGACCCGGTGGAGGTTGCACGCAGCGGTGTGGAACATGCCCACCACTCCGGCATCGACGTGGTCATTGTCGACACCGCCGGGCGGTTGGGTGTCGACCAGGAGATGATGGACCAGGCCATCCGCATCCGCGACGCGGTCCACCCCGACGAGACCATGTTCGTTCTGGACGCCATGGTGGGTCAGGATGCTGTGCGGACCGCCACCGCCTTCCGCGACGGGGTCGGGTTCACCGGGGTCGTCCTCTCCAAGCTCGACGGCGACGCGCGCGGCGGTGCCGCACTGTCGGTGCGAGGGGTCACGGGAGCCCCGATCCTCTTCGCCTCCACCGGTGAGGGGCTCGATGACTTCGAGCGTTTCCACGCCGACCGCATGGCCGGACGCATCCTCGACATGGGTGACGTGCTCACCCTCATCGAGCAGGCCGAGAAGCGCATGGACCAGGAGGAGAGCGAGAAGATCGCCGCCAAGGCGATGTCCGGGGAGCTCACCCTGGACGACTTCCTCTCCCAACTCCAGCAGATCCGCAAGCTCGGGTCCATGAAGAAGATCTTGGGCATGGTCCCCGGCATGGCCCAGATGCGCGACCAGCTGGAGAACTTCGACGAGCGCGAGGTCAACCGCGTCGAGGCGATTGTGCGGTCCATGACCCCTGCGGAGCGCAGCGATGTCAAGATCCTCAATGGCTCGCGGCGCTCGCGCATCGCCAGGGGGTCGGGCACCACGGTTGCCGAGGTGAACTCCTTGGTCAAGCGTTTCGATGCGGCCAAGGCGATGATGAGCCAGATGGGTCAGGGCGGTGGGATGCCCGGTATGGGATCCATGCCCGGCCAGGGGGGACGGGCCAAGCAGCGCGCCCAGGCCAAGAAGGCTGCGGCGCAGAAGGCGCGCGTGAAGAAGAAGGCACGCTCGGGCAATCCCGCCAGACGACGCCAACAGGAACTGGAAGCACTGCTGCCCAAGGAGCAACGCGGAGGTGGCGCCCAGGAGCCCGCCGCAGGCTCATCCTTCGGGTTGGGTGCGCCCACGCCGGACCCCGCAGCCGCCCGCCCCTCCATGGATGACCTGCCCGAGGACATCAGGCGGATGCTCCAGGGACGTTGAGGTGATCCTCTCCGGGTGGATGCTGTGGCGTGAGGATGCCCGGTCGCGTCCCACCTGGGTGGAGGGCACCTGGGAGGTTCGCGACGGACGCATTGATCGGCTGCAGGGTCGGTCCGTGCCCGCAGGGACCGACCACACAGGGTGGATGGTCCCTGGCATGGTTGACGTCCACTGCCACATCGGTGTCGGTGCCGAGGGGCCTGCGGGCACAGCGCGACAGGTGCAGCAGGCACGTGCCGACCGCGATTCGGGTGTCCTGGCCTTGCGTGACTGCGGGGCTCCCGTGGACAACTCCTGGATGAAGGGCCGGAGGGACATGCCCGTGCTCATCCGCGCGGGGCGCCATGTCGCACGTCCCGGGAGGTACATCCGGGGCATGGCCGTGGAACTGGAGGATCCGGGCGAGCTGCCCCAGGAACTGGTCAGGCAGGCGCACGGGAGTGACGGCTGGGTGAAGATCGTGGCGGACTGGATCGACCGCAGTCGGGGTGCGGAGGCCGACCTGGATCCCCTGTGGCCCCCCGAGGTGCTGGTGGACGCGGTGGCGGCCGCCCACGGAGCGGGGGCCCGGGTGGCTGCCCACTGCTTCTCCCACACCGCTGTGGACGCCCTGTTGGAGGCGGGGGTCGACGACATTGAGCACGGGTGTGGCATGGACGAGGACCAGGTGGCCGAGGCCGTCAGGCGCGGTGTCCACGTCACCCCGACCCTGCTCCAGGTCGAGCTCTTCGAGGGCTTCGCCCGGCAGGGCGCCCGGCGCTATCCACGCTATGCCCGGACCATGGCGGACATGTACGCACGGCGGCGGGAGCATGCGGAGATGCTCCTGGCCTCGGAAGTCCACCTGCTGCCCGGCACGGATGCCGGCGGCTACCAGGACCACGGGAGCCTCACCCGCGAACTCGCCCTGTGGCACAGGTGCGGGATGGAGCCGACCCGGGTGGTGGATCTGGCCACGTGGCAGGCACGCGAGGCGATGGGCCTGGACTCCCTGTACCCGGGTGCACCTGCGGACCTGGTGGTGCTGGAAGGGGATCCTCGGGAGGACCTCTGTCACCTCGACCACGCACGAGCCGTCCTCCTGCGCGGCGAGGTGGTGGCCGGGAGCGCCCGAAGCTGAACGGCCTGGGCTTGACCGCCCGGAGCTGGCCCCGCCCGGCGCTGAGCGCCCGG
>JAKECL010000095.1 GCA_030460725.1 Propionibacterium sp. | reverse complement strand
TCGAACCATTCCTCCTCAACAGGAGTGACTCACACCCAGCCTGACACGCACGGCCCCACGAGGTCCGTCCCCTTTTCCGCCGAGGTCCGTCCTGATTTCCCGCGAGGTCCGTCGCCTTTCGCGTCGAGGTCCGTCCTGGGTTCGGCGGCGCGGACACGTGCCCGTCGCTTCCATTCGGTCAGTGACCCCGCGGGAGCTCCGTGGTTCGAAGGGGGCCACTTCACGTGGAAGCCGGAGTCGAGCCACAGGCGGCCCACACCCATGCCGAGGCCAGATGGCAGCCTTCCCCATCCCTCCGATCGCGCCCTGTCGCAAAGCCCACGATGACGCCCGGGGCTGCCTGCGCCTACGCTTCCGGCGTGCGCAATCCCTTCGACGCAGTCACGACCTCCTACACGCGCGTGCGCCCGGCCTATCCCGACTCCGTCGTCGACAGGGCCCTGAGCCTGCCCGAGGGAGGGACGCGGCGCGCCGTCGACCTGGGTGCGGGCACCGGCAAGATGACACGCATGCTCCTGGGTCGGGGCGTCGACGTGGACGCGGTCGAGCCTTCCGCCGCCATGCGCGACCAGCTGGCTGCGCTGGGTGCCGGATCTGCGGGAGCCGCCCTCGTCGACGGGGAAGGATGCCTCCACGTCCTCGACGCGACCGCCGAGCGCACGGGGCTTGCGGATGGCAGTGAGGATCTGGCCACCTGTGCCCAGGCGTGGCACTGGGTGGACGAGGGCGCCGCCGCCGCGGAGCTCCGCCGGGTCCTGCGCCCGGGTGGGGGTGTGGCCATCGTCTGGAACCAGATGGACGTCTCCTTGCCGTGGGTGCACCGGCTGTGCCGGATCATGCGTTCGGGCGACGTGCACCGTCCCGACCGGCCGCCCCACCTGGGGGAGGGCTTCACCAATCCGGAGCTCATGGTGGAGGAGTGGTCGGACTCGATGGACCCGGAGCAGCTCCTGGAGCTGGGGACCACGCGCTCGTCCTATCTGCGCGCGGATGCCGCGGGTCGGCGTCACATGCAGGACAACTTGCGGTGGTACCTCTTCGAGCACCTGGGCCTGACGGCGGGGGAGACCGTCGAGGTCCCCTACTCGACCCTGTTGTGGACCTCGAGACGCGTATCCCACGGCGCCGTGGTCTCCGCAGCCTGAGGGGCGAGGGCCCACCCGCTCGGAAAGTGTGTTCTGCCCTGCCACTGCTCGGAGGACGTCCTGTCGCGGCGCGGGTGCGCCCGGGCGTGCGGGGGGCGCGTGCCCGGATCAGGACGGACTTCGCCAGGATCTGGGACGGACTTCGCTGGGAAACAGGACGGACTTCGGCGGGATTCGGGACGGACTTCGCCAGGATTGGGGACGGACTTCGCGAGGAATCGGGACGTTACTCCCAGGGGTAGATGACGCCGACCTGGGCGCGGACCTGGTCCATGATCTCCATGACCTCCACACTGTCCTGCCAGGTCATTGCCGGTGACTGGGTGAGGTTTGCCTCCAGGCAGCGCGCCACCTCGGCGGCCTCGTACTGGAAGCCACCGGGCAGGCTGGCGTCCCATGAGGTGACCATCCCGTCCGGCGAGGCGTCCCCGGGGAAGGTACGCAGGCGCAGGACACCGGGGCGGTAGAACTGCAGGGGCAGCTCGATGGCCCCCTTCTCGAACACGATCTCCGCCCCTGTGGCTCCCCGCCCGTCCAGGTTGCAACGGGCCACCCCCAGTGCTCCGGGCGTGACCAGGGTGATCGCATCCGCTGCATCCACGCCACTGCCCAGCAGCCGGCCCACCGCGGTGACGGAGTCGGGGCGGCCCAGGACCCAGTGCAGGAAGGAGACGGGATAGACGCCCAGGTCCAGCAGCGCGCCCCCACCCAGCTCCGGTTCCACCAGACGCGGCACGTGCAGGAGCGCCTGGGAGTGGTCGGCCTGCAGTGAGACCACGCGGCCCAGCGTGCCGTTCCTGACGATCTGACGGATGACGCGGTAGTGGGGCAACTGACGGCTCCACATGGCCTCCATGGCGAACAGGCCGGAGCGCCCCGCCAGGTCGACCACCTCGCGGGCCTGCGCCGCATCCACGGTGAAGGCCTTCTCCACGAGCACCGGCTTCCCGGCCTCCAGTGCCAGCATCGCATTGCGTGCATGCATGGGGTGCACGGTGGAGACGTAGACGGCGTCGACGTCCGGGTCGGTGACCAGCTCCTCATAGGAGCCGTGGGCGCGCGCCACACCGAACTCCTCGGCGAAGGCCCTGGCGCGGTCGAGGTCGCGTGCGCCCACGGCGTGGATCGTGGAACGGGTGTGGAGGGGCACGTCCCGGGCGAAGGTCCGGGCGATCCCACCGGCTCCGATGATGCCCCAGCGCAGGGGTGGGGCGGACATGGGGTCGGGCAGGTCGACACCTGCGGCCAGGTCTGCCAGGGGCTGGGGCAGTTCGGGCAGGCAGGAGTGCGTCCACGGTGTTGTCGTCATGGGGAGATTCTTCCATCCCACACTCCCCGAGTCACCAGGTACCGGGCCGTTCCACCTGCCCGTCAGGTCGCTCCCTACAATGGACCCGCCCACCGGTTCCCCGGTGTGCCCCACAGACACGTGCTGCACAGTCGCCCGGCGATCTGCCCGCAGAGGAGGGACCCGTAGTGCTACCCTCCTCCCTGCTCGGCCTCATCTTCGCGCTCGCCCTCTATGCGGTCTCGGTGTCGCCCTCGTTGCTGCCGCGCAGCTGGTGGTGGCACGCGGCGGTGTCCGGCGTCCTCATGAGCGCGGGTTACCTCCTGGGGATCGTCGTGCAGACCGTCGGCGCCTGGGCGATGCGCGCGACGGGTCTGAGGATCACTGCCTCCGAACGTGCAGAACAGCTCTTCCCCTGGGTGCTCCTCTCCCTGTTCCTGGTGTGGTTCCTGCGCGCGGTGGTCATGTCATTCCTGGCCTCGCGGCGCGCAGCGGCCCTGGTGGACATGCCTGCGGAGTCCCCGCGCGGCTATGTGCTGGGTGTGGTCGGGGCACTGGTGCTGGCCTACGTGCTGGTGGGTCTGGCCGGTGCGCTCGCCTGGGTGGGTTCCCGGGTCGTGCACCTGCTGGACCGTTGGCTGCCGGAGGCGCTGGCCTGGGTGATCGCGGGGGCCGCGGTGGGGCTGGTGGTCTTCCTGCTGACGTCGCGGGTCCTCCTGCACGGAGTCATCAGTTTCTTCTCCCGACATGCCTGGACCATGAACTCCCGCACCGCTCGCGGCATCTTCCAGCCCACCGAGGCCGAGCGTTCGGGTTCACGCGACTCCCTGTCCTCCTGGGAATCGGTGGGTGGCCAGGGCAGGGTCTTCCTGGGGCGCGGTCCCCGACGCGCCGACATCGAGGCCGTCACCGGCCGTCCTGCCAAGGAACCGATCCGTGTCTATGCGGGCATGCCACAGGACCCCAAGGATCTCGCGGCCCGTGCCGGCGTCGTCGTCGAGGAACTTCGACGCACAGGCGCCTTCGACAGGGCCGTCATCGTGGTGAGCACGGCCACAGGCTCCGGGTGGGTCGACGAGTGGCAGGTCCAACCCGTGGAGTACCTGACGGGTGGGGACTGCGCGACGGCCTCCATGCAGTACTCCTACGTGCCCTCCTCAATCAATGTGCTCACCGGTCTGGACGTGTCCGTGGAGGCCTCCCGCCAGCTCTTCCGCGCCGTGCGAGAGGCACTCGACGAGGTCCCCGAGCACCGCCGCCCCGCCGTCTACATCTCGGGGGAGTCCCTGGGGGCCTTCGCCTCCCAGGAGGTGTTCGCGGACCTCGATGACGTCATGGCAGGGGTGTCCGGCGCGCTGTGGGTGGGAACACCCTCGTTCACCCCCCTGCACCGCGCACTCACGCGCGCGCGCCACCGTGGCAGTCCCGAGGTGGCTCCCGTCTATGACAATGCGCGCCACGTGCGTTTCGTCAATGCGCCGGAGGACCTGACCGCGGACGTCTACGGACGTGAACTGGGGCCCTGGGGGCACCCCAGGGTCGTCTTCGCCCAGCACCCCTCGGACCCGGTGGTGTGGTGCTGGTGGGACCTGATCTGGGACCGGCCCGACTGGCTGCGTGAACGTGCAGGACGGGACGTCTCACGTGACATGGAGTTCACCCGCGGGGCGACCTTCATCCAGGTCCTCGCGGACCTCCCCGTGGCGGGCACCGCCCCAGGGGGCCACGGCCACACCTACCACGAGGAGCTCGTCCCCCTGTGGGAGGGCATCCTGGGGCTCAACGACGGTTCGGGCCCCGCCCGACTGGGGACAGGGGAGTGGGTGGACCCGGACATGCGCACGCGCATCGGCCAGGCGGTCTCGGCGAACATCGCCATGTCTGACCGTCAGTAGGCCCCGCGCCCGGCCCTGCCCGGCCTGTAGCCCGGCTGCCCGGCCCAGCCTGCAGCCCCCCACATCCCGGCTCGCGTCCTGGTGATCGCCGGGAACCGGAGTGCTCCCGGATTCAGAGCAGGTCGCGCTTCTGCATGACCTTCATGGCGACCCATCCGAAGGGGATCCTCCCGTAGAAGGTCACCAGCCGGTAGACCACGGCCGTGGACAGGGCGATGGACAGGGGGACGCCGGCAACCTGCAGGCCACCGGTGAGCGCCGCCTCGACGGGACCGATGCCACCGGGCGAGGGGACCACCGATCCCAGGGAGTTCGACGCCAGGTAGGTCACCGACAGGGCCATCAGGTCCAGTCGGCCACCGAAGGCCGCCAGCGAGGCGGCGAAGGAACCGATGAACCCGACGTTCATCAACAGGTTTCCCCCCAGGACCGCCAGGATGCGCCGTGGCTGCCCGACCAGCCACAGCACTCGTGGGTAGACCTGGACCCAGGTGGGTTGGACCTTCTGCCAGATCCAGGTGCGCAACCGGGGAGTTGCGACCAGGACAACCACGACGATCACCAGGACCGCTGCCACCGCCAGGATCGCGGTGTAGGGCAGGGAGACCCCCAGGGGTGAGCCGGAGGTCAGGATGATGATGAGCAGCAGGAGGATGGTGGTGAGGAACTGCGAGATCTGCATGAGGGTGACCGTGGTCGCCGCCATGGCGGTGGGCACCTTCTGCTTGTTGAGGAATCGGAGGTTCAGGGCGGCCGGACCGATGCCGGCAGGGGCCACGACGGTGACAATGGAGGCTGCGATCTGCGCCAGGACCGCGTCGCGCAGACGCACCTTCTCGGTGGAGAACGCCACCAGGGGCACCGCCCCTCCCACCCAGGTGAGGGAGGCCAGCAGGAAGGCCACCGCGATCCACACGGGATTCGCCTCGGTCACGGCACGCAGGATGTCCTGGAAGTTCATGGTGCCCAGCACCACGACCAGGGCCACCATGCCAATGCCGACCATGATCACGGTGCGGGGGGCGAAGCGCTGCAGGTTGAGCATCTGGACGGAACCGGTGGGGGAATCGTCGACGATCGCATTGCGCAGGTCGGTGACCAG
Organism: Propionibacterium sp.; assembly: GCA_030460725.1. Lineage (GTDB taxonomy): Bacteria > Actinomycetota > Actinomycetes > Actinomycetales > Actinomycetaceae > Pauljensenia. Next base: position 1,537 of record JAKECL010000095.1, on the reverse strand, counting down.
GTCGGTGCGGCGGACCGCGGCATTGACGTCACTGGGCAGGACGGCCCGCTGCAGGGCGGGGGCACTGGACCGCAGCGCCGCCCCACCCACGACCCGCCGCGCGGAGGCCAGGGCGCGGTCGGCTCCCACGCACACCGCCAGGTGCACCAGCATCTGGGCGATGTCGATGCGACGGTTCAGCTCGGTGGTGGCGACCTCCCCGCGTTCCCAGTCCATCAGCCACACCGTGCCCGCCGCATCCAGCACCACCGCGTCGAAGCCGAGGTCCCGGTGGGAGATTGCACGCGAGTGCGCCCGCGCCAGCTGTCGCCACGCCTGGTCGAGCACGGCATCGGTGAGTGCCTCCGCCGGTGCATCCTGCAGCGTCGTGGTGGGGGGAAGACCCCGGTGGACCACCAGCAGGGAGTCCCCGGCCTGTGCAAGGCCCAGGGGCTCGGGTACATGGACACCGGCGCGCATGGCGGACAGAGAGGTGAGCATGGCGCGTTCGGCATTGGCCTTGATCGAGGGGGAGATCCAGCGGGAGATGCCCCGCAGGCGCAGGTTGTTCCACACGTCGACCATGGTCCCGGTGATCTCCTTGCCGGGGTCCACGACCATGATCTCCAGCGGAGTCCCCGTGTCGTCCCACGCCTGGTAGCGCCGTGAGGAGTCGACCTCGGGGCGGCGGTTCACGGTGTACTCGACCAGGTCGGCGTCCGTACCCACCTGACGCAGGGGACGGGCAACCGGGGACACCGCCACGTCCTGCGGTCCCGCCTGTGAGGGGGTCGGGTCGCCCTCGTCCTCGCCCACCTCTGTGATCGCGAAGGTGGACAGCGGTTCCTCGTGGGTCTCCAGGTCGGTGCGGATGATGCGCGAAGGCACGATCCCGATGGACAGGAGTCCCTCCACAATGTCCACTCCGCGCGCGCGGCGGTCCTCGAAGCCCAGCAGCCAACGTGCCAGGGACCCCAAGGCGCGGCCGATGAGGACCGAAACCAGCGCACCGGGCAGAGTCATCGCCCCGCGCACGACCCCCAACAGGGTGATCAGCCACAACCCCCACCACGAGTAGCGTACGGAACGCATGTTCGCGGACTCGTCGGCGACCGAGAACGCTGCCGCCAGGGACATGATCGCCAGGTTCAGCACGATCGAGGACTGCCCGTCGGCAGTGATGCGCAGCGGGGCGGTGAGGGTCGGGGGCACCTGGTCCAGGAGGCGCAGGAGGCCCCATCCCACCAGTGCGGTCACCAGCCCCGTCAGCAGCGACTCCATGATCGAGTTGAGTCGGCGCCTGCGGGCCAGGGAGATGATGATCGCGACGGGGGCGACCAGGACCACCAGACCCTCGACCAGGGTGACGGGCAGCAGCAGGACCTGGCGGATGACGGTGGCCAGGACGCTGCGCACGTCCTCCACCACGCCTTCGGTCGTGGAGTGGGCGTAGAAGCCGAAGGCCCACACCAGCGCCACACCGATGGTGGCCAGGGAGGCATCGAGGAGGTCCTCCGTGCGTCGTTGCCGCCGGGGGACGCGGTCGGCGAAGTACACC
>JAKECL010000559.1 GCA_030460725.1 Propionibacterium sp. | reverse complement strand
CCCGCCACCCGGGTCCGCCGCGCACACGAGGGCGACGCCACGTCCCGGCTGACATCCACCCCACCCGCGACCGGAGCCGCGGGAGCGGAGGTGCCGGGAACGCACGGCGCCACCCTCGTCACTGCAGGACCTCTCAGGCCTCGCCCTTGCGGGAGGCGAGGACCTGGTCGATGAGGCCGTACTCCTTGGCCTGCTCGGCGGTGAGGATCTTGTCGCGCTCGATGTCGCGGCGCACCTGCTCGACCGGCGTGCCGGAGTGCTTGGAGAGGGTCTCCTCCAGCCAGATGCGCATGCGGTCGATCTCGTCGGCCACGATCTGGATGTCGGAGGCCTGCCCCTGGATACCCTCCATGGCGGGCTGGTGGATGAGGACCCGCGCATTGGGCAACGCCAGACGCTTGCCCGGCGAGCCCGCCGCCAGGAGCACGGCTGCGGCGGAGGCCGCCTGGCCCAGGCACACGGTCTGGATCTGCGGCTTGATGTAGAGCATCGTGTCGTAGATGGCAGTGAGTGCCGTGAAGGAGCCACCGGGGCTGTTGATGTACATCGTGATCAAGGAGTCCGGGTCCTGGGACTCCAGGACCAGCAGCTGCGCCATGACGTCGTCGGCCGAGGCGTCGTCGACCTGCACGCCCATGAAGACGATGCGGTCCTCGAACAGCTTGGCGTAGGGATCCTGGCGCTTGAAGCCGTAGGCGGTGCGCTCCTCGAAGGTGGGGAGCACGTAGCGCGCCTCGGGCAGCTGGCGGGCGATGCCCTCGAAGTAGGGAGAGGTGCTCATGTCAGTTGGCTCCGTTCTGAGCGTCGGTGGCGCGACGCCCGATCTCCTGGGGAGAGCTGACGACCCGGTCGACGAACCCGTACTCCATGGCCTCCTGGGCGGAGAACCAGTGGTCGCGGTCCGCGTCGGCCTCGATCTGCTCGACCGTCTTGCCGGTCCGCTCCGCGGTGATCTCCGCCAGTTCCTTCTTCATCTTGAGGATGAGGTCGGCGTTGATGCGGATGTCGGTGGCAGACCCTCCAGCCCCTCCCAGGGGCTGGTGCAGGAGCACACGGGTGTGGGGAGTGACGTAACGCTTCCCGATGGCGCCCGCGGTGAGCAGGAACTGTCCCATCGAGGCCGCCAGACCCATGCCGACGGTGGAGACGTCGGGCTTGATGTACTGCATGGTGTCGTAGATGGCCATACCGGCGGTCACTGATCCGCCGGGGCTGTTGATGTAGAGCGAGATGTCGGTGTCCGGGTCCTCGGCCGCCAGCAGCAGCAGCTGCGCGCAGATCGCGTTGGCGTTGTCGTCGCGGACCTCCCCGCCCAGCCAGATGATGCGCTCCTTGAGGAGCCTCTGGTAGACCGCGTCCCCGAGTGCCATCGGGGAGTCGGACCCCGGCCCCGCGGCCGTCGTGTGCATGTCGCTCACGTGTCGTCCCTCCGTCTGTGGCCCGCGAGTCGGGCCGTCGCTGCCCTCCAACCTAGTGGGTCGGGGCAGGGCCGCACACAGCACCGGACGCCTTTTCGCTGACGGCGCAGGCTCCC
>JAKECL010000558.1 GCA_030460725.1 Propionibacterium sp. | reverse complement strand
TCGAGGTCCTCGCGGCCCACCGCGTGGGCGGCTTCGGCGGTGGGGCGTCGACGCAGAGGGGAGGAAGGGGTGCGCGAGCACCCCTCCTCCTCGGAGCCGATCGCGGCCTGGATGCCGGTGGTCCAGGGGGCGGGGGTGGACACGGGGCGACGTGCGGCGTCGGAGATCCGCATGAGGATGGCGATGGTCAGCCAGGAGGAGACCATGGAGGACCCTCCCGAAGCCAGGAAGGGAGCCGTGAGGCCCGTGAGGGGGATGACGCGGGTGATGCCGCCCAGCACCACGAACACCTGGAGGGCCAAGGAGAAGCTCAGACCCGCAGCGAGCAGTTTCCCGAAGCCGTCACGCACGCCGATGGAGGCGCGCATGCCGCGTTCGATGAGGATCAGGTAGAGCAGGAGGATGGCCAGCAGACCGGTGAGGCCGAGCTCCTCGGCCAGTGAGGAGAGGATGAAGTCGGACTGGGCGAAGGGTACGAGCTGGGGGTATCCGCGACCCCATCCCGTTCCCATGAGTCCGCCTGAGGCCTGTCCGAAGAGACCCTGCACGACCTGACCCGACCCCCCCACCGCGTCGTAGACGGCGGGATCCATGGCGTGGAGCCACACGGTGAAGCGCTTCTGGACGTGGGGGAAGGTCCGCACCGCCAGCGCGGCCGCGGGCAGGAACATGAGCGCCCCGATGACCAACCAGGACACCCGGTCCGTGGCCACGTACAGGAGTGCGACGAAGAGCCCGAAGAACAGCAGGGAGGTGCCCAGGTCCCGTTGGAGGACCAGGACGGCGATGCCGATGAGCCACACCACGAGGATCGGCCCCAGATCGCGGGCGCGCGGGAGGCGCAACCCCAGGAACTTCGGTCCACCGATTGCCAGGTTGTCCCTGTTGGTCACCAGGTACCCCGAGAAGAACACCGCGAGAGTGATCTTGACCAGCTCGGCGGGTTGGAGGCTGATCGGACCCAGGTTGATCCAGATGCGGGCGCCCAGGTGCTCCACGCCGATGCCGGGGAGCAGGGGCAGGACCAGCAGCACCAGGGAGGCCAGACCGAAGATGTAGGTGTAGCGGCGCAGGATCTTGTGGTCGCGCATGCCCACCAGCAGGACGGCGGCCGCGGCCACGGCAGCTCCGACCATCATCAGCTGCTTCGTGCCCACCACGGGGTGCTGGCTGGAGGGGTCGGAGATCGACTCGTTGAGGGTGAGGTAGGACAGGTCGATGCGGTAGATCATCGCCAGGCCGATACCGGTCAGCGCCACCGCGATGGGCAGGATCACGGGGTCCGCGTAGGGGGCCAGGAAGTGCATGCCGATCTCGGCGACCACGGCCAGGACGACCAGGATCAGCACGTGTTGCCCGAGGTTGGCGGGAACGGCGCCGGTGCGGTTCAGGGCGGTGAGTGCATAGCCTCCGATGCCCAGTGCCAGCGCCAGGAGCATGAGCGTCATCTCCAGGACCCGGCGGGGCCTGGCAGGGGCGATCGAGACGGTGGCCATCAGCGTGACTCCGTCGGCGTGGGGACGGGTCCGGTGGT